>DATKHZ010000515.1:0-9551 GCA_035509995.1 Acidimicrobiales bacterium
CGATGGGCGAGCGTACAAAAATGCGCCAGGCGGTCCCGCCAGCAGAGGCGCCTGGTACAGATTTATTACGGTTTTACGCCAGGCCTTCGGCGCGCGGTGCGGCCAGCGACACCGAGCCTGCCGTCTCCAGCAAGGCACCGAGCAGCACCAGCCCGTCGGATGACCCGAGGAGCTCGCTGGTAGCTCGTTCGGGGTGCGGCATCAGCCCGACGACGTTGCGGCGCTCGTTGCAAACAGCGGCTATATCGTGCACCGACCCATTCGGGTTGCCGACATAACGCAGGACAACGCGCCCTTCCGCCTCGAGGGAGCGGAGCGTTTCCGCGCTCGCCTTGTAGTTCCCCTCGAAATGGTTGATCGGCACCCGCAGCCGCCGGCCCACCTGCACGCCCGCCGTCAACGCCGAATGGTCGGTTACAACCTCGAGCTCAGCCATCTGGCACAGGAACGTAAGGCCCTTGTTCTTCTGCAGGGCGCCTGGCAGGAGGTGCGCTTCGGTCAGGACCTGAAAACCGTTGCAGATCCCGACGACCGGCCCACCGGCCTCAGCAAACTCGCTGACCGCGCGCATGACGGGAGAAAATCGCGCGATCGCTCCAGGGCGCAGGTAGTCGCCATGCGCAAACCCGCCAGGCAGCACGACAGCATCGAGCGAGCCGAGCGAGGTGGCAGCGTGCCAAACCAACTCGGCCTCCGCACCAAGGCTTTCGACGGCCTCCACGACGTCGTGCTCGCAGTTCGTCCCGGGGAAAACGACCACACCCACGCGAGGCGCCACGGCACCAACGTACCAACTGCTCCGCTATGTCCTGTTGCTTCCCGGCCCCCCGGCGGCCTCGGCCTCGGCCGCCGCCTCGGACGGCGCCTCTTGGAGGACCGTGATAGTGGCGTCCTCGATGACGGGGTTGGCCAGCAGCCGGGCGCAGAGCTCTTTGACCACCCGGCGCGCCTCCCCCTCCTCAGGTGCGTCCACACGAAAGCGGAACGCCTTACCGGCTCGGATCTCGCTGATACCGGCGAAGCCGAGCGCCGGCAAGGCGCGCTCTATCGTCGCTCCTTGGGGATCGGAAATGCCCGGCCTCAGCTGCACCTCGACGAGCACTTCGAAATTGGCCACGAGATCTCCCCGCCCGTCAGCCGTCGGTCCCAGGCCAGTCAGCAAAGCTCAGCCCGCTGACGCGCTCGTAGGCTTCCACGTAACGCTCGCGCGTCGCTGCGATGACGTCAGCTGGCAGCGGCGGGGGCGGGGGGGCCTTGTCCCAACCGGTCGCCTCGAGCCAGTCCCGCAGCGGCTGCTTGTCGAACGACGGCGGCACCGTGCCAGGCCGCCATCCGTCGGCTGGCCAAAAGCGCGACGAGTCCGGCGTAAGGATCTCGTCGCAGATGGCCAGCTCGCCGTCGATGAGGCCGAGCTCGAACTTCGTGTCGGCGATTATGATCCCGCGCCCGGCTGCGTGGGCGGCTCCCCGGCGGTACGCGTCTAGGCAAATTTCCCTGGCAGATGAGGCCAATTTGTCACCGACCAGGTTGGCAGCCTCATCGAAGGAAATGTTCTCATCGTGACCGGTAGCCGCCTTCGTCGAAGGAGTGAAGACCGGTTCTGGCAATTGCTGGGACTGGGACATCCCGGCCGGCAGCGGTTGGCCGTGCATGGTCCCGGAGCGTTTGTACTCGGCCCACGCCGACCCGGAAAGGTAACCCCGCACGATGCACTCGATCGGCAGCATTTCGGCCCGGCGGACCACCATCGAGCGGCCCTCGGCGAACTCGGGGCTCACCCCTATGGCGCCCAGGTCCAGGTATGACGGGGCGCCGATGGAGATCAGGTGCGTCGGGGCCAGTTCTGACAACTGAGCGGTCCAGTACGCCGTCAGCGCGACGAGCACCCTGCCCTTGCTGGGGATCGGCTCGGCCATCACGACGTCGAATGCCGACATCCGGTCGGAGGTGACGAACAAGAGCCGTTCAAGGTCGATCTCGTAGACGTCGCGAACTTTCCCCGAATAGATGTGCTTCATCACGGCAACCTTTCTTAGATCCGGACCGTCCTGGGAGCCCGGCTGCAAGCCTAGCTGGGGACAGCGGGATGAGCTCTGGTAGGTTCGCCCGATGCCGGAGCTGCCTCGCATTACCACCCGACGTGGCGAGCAGGTCGACGATTACCATGGCGAGCGCGTCGCCGACCCATACCGTTGGTTGGAGGACACCAACGACCCTGAGACGCTGAACTGGGTCAAAAGACAGAACGAGCGGACTGAGGCGTTCCTGTCCCGCGTCCCCACACGCGAGGCGATCAGGGCCCGGCTGACCCAGATATGGGACTACCCCAAGGCCGTCGCCCCGTTCGAACGGGGCGGGCTCTGGTTCCAGGTGCGTAACTCCGGGCTCCAGGACCAATCGGTCCTCTATCTCATGTCCGTCCCTGACGACGAGGGCGGTGAAGTCCTGCTCGACCCGAACCTCTTGTCGGAGGACGGCACGGTTGCGGTGCCCCACATCGCCGTGAGCGAGGATGGTTCGCTGCTCGCATATGCCACAAGCGCGGAGGGCTCGGACTGGACGACCTGGCACGTGCGCGACGTTGCTAGCAAGGCGGACCGAGCCGACGTCGTCGAGTGGAGCAAGTTCGGCGCAGCCTCCTGGCGACGGGACGGCTCGGGTTTTTATTACAGCGCCATTGAGAGGCCCAAGGCAGGGGAGGAGTACACCGGAAAAGTTGGAGAACTACGGATTTTCTTTCATGCCCTGGGGACTGCTCAATCCGATGACGACCTGGTCTTCGAGGCGCCGCCAGAACGGGAATGGCTCCCACAGGCGTCGGTCAGCGAGGATGGCAACTTCCTCATCATTTCCATCTCGATAGGTACCGCCCCCCAAAACCGCCTGGAGGTGCTGGACTTGTCACGACCGGGCCTCGGGCCCGTACCGCTCGTAGAAGACTTCGTCTCGACCGCTGATGTCGTGACCAATGTGGGCAGGACGTTTTTCTTGGTCACTGACGATAATGCTCCCCGCCAGCGTCTCGTCGCCGTCGACCTCGAGCGCCCGGGGCGGCCAAATTGGCGTGAAGTGCTACGCGAACGTGGAGCTGTCCTCCTCGGCGCACGGAACTGCGGCGGCCGCCTGGTCTGCCACTACCTCGAGGACGCCTGCTCGCGCTTGTCCGTGTTCGAGCTCGACGGTAGCCCGGTGGCCGAGTTGCCGCTGCCGGCGGTGGCATCAGTAGTGCAAGACAATGACGGCGGCCTCGGCATCCAGGGCCGGGCCGAAAGCAGCCTCGTCCACTTCGAGGTGTCCTCGTTCACTGATCCCGGCACGCTGTGGTCACATGACGTTGTTACGGGGCAAACGCGGGCCCTCCGCCGCACCGCCGCCCCCATCGCCACTGATGATTATGTGAGCGAGCAGATAATGGTGACCGCCAGCGACGGGGCGCGAGTTCCGTTGTTCCTCACCCGTCGTCAGGATGTCACGCCGACTGGGGATGTCCCCGTTCTCCTTTACGGGTATGGGGGGTTCAACATCGCCATCACGCCGAGGTTCGAGAAGGCCAGCACGCTGTTCGTCGAACGAGGTGGGTTACTGGCTGTAGCCGTGCTCAGAGGCGGAGGCGAGTACGGGCGCGCGTGGCACGACGCTGGCCGCCTGGCCCAAAAGCAAAGGGTTTTCGACGATTTTTGTGATTGTGCCCGGTGGCTCGCCACATCAGGGTGGTCCCGACCGGAAAAGATAGCCATAAACGGCGCCTCCAATGGCGGGCTCCTTGTTGGCGCGTGCCTCACCCAGCACCCAGAGCTCTTCGGCGCCGCGGTCCCCGAAGTGGGTGTCATGGACATGCTGCGGTTCCACAAGTTCACGATCGGGTGGGCGTGGAAGAGCGACTTCGGGGACCCCGACGACCCCGAGCAGTACCCATGGCTCCGCGCTTACTCGCCGCTGCACAACATCGAGCCGGGAGCCGATTACCCGCCCACCCTGGTTATGACCGGTGACCACGACGACCGTGTGGTGCCCGGCCACTCGTTCAAATTTGCCGCCGCTCTCCAGGCCGCGCAGCGCCCTGACGACCCCACCCCTCTTCTCATCCGGGTGGAGACCTCAGCCGGCCACGGCCTGGGCAAGCCGACTTCCAAGTCCATTGCCGAGCGCGCTGACCTCCTGGCGTTCCTCGACGCCGCTCTAGGCGATGCTTTCTAAACCAAGGTCAGCTTACCTTAGGCAACCTTAGATAGTGGCCCCGTAGGATCTCGCGGTATGCCGCCCAACTACGAAGCACTGCGAGCGACCCGGCCCGCCCTGGCCCCCCACCAACGCCGTTGGGCGTGGGTGCTGGCGGCTGCCATCTTGGTACCTGGGCTGGGAGTGGGCGTGTGGGCCGCCACGGAGGGCGGGCCGAGTGGCTCTTGCGTCACGGTCGTGCTCGCCGGCCCGATCGGCGGCGAGGATCTCCAGCACTGCGGCGCCGACGCCCGAAAATGGTGCACCGCCGAAGCCGCTGCAGCTTCGGGGGACAACGTCGCCGCGCAGGTCCGGGCCGCCTGCAGGCACGACGGGGTGCTGCCCCACTAAAGACGCCCGACTAAAGACGCCCGACTAACGCGCCCGACCAAGGCGCCCCACCAAGGGAACGCGTCAGCGGTTTGCGAAACTCGCGCGATAGGCGGCCAGGCGCTCAGCTACGGCTGGGTCGTGGACTGCAAAGATCTCGGCGGCGAGCAAGGCAGCGTTGGCAGCGCCGTCGATCGCCACCGTGGCGACGGGAAAGCCCTTCGGCATCTGGACCGTTGCGTACAGGGCGTCCACGCCGGACAGGGCGCTCCCCGAAAGCGGCACCCCGATAACAGGCAGCGTTGTCCGGGCGGCAACCGCACCCGCCAGGTGGGCAGCCATGCCGGCGCCACAAATTATCGCCCCGTAACCCAGGTCTCGCGCCTGCGAAGCAAAACCCGCCACGACCTCGGGCGTCCGGTGCGCTGACATGACTTCCTCCACGGCTTCGATCCCCAGTTGCCCGAGCATCTCGACAGCAGGTGCCATCTTGGCTTTGTCGCTGGCAGAACCCATCAGGACCGCTACCTTCATGGGAGGCCCCCGGCAAGTTCGGCAATGTCGGAACGGCGTACCATGCCTGGCCAAGAAACCATGTCAGCCACACTGTAAGCAAGTCGGCGCGCGCTCTTGAGGTCGTCACCGAGCCCAACCACATCGAGCACCCGGCCGCCCGAGGTCACCAAGGCAGTCCCACCTGGCTCCCGGCCGACGGCGGCGGCATATACCTGGGCACCCGGGACGGCCAGAGCGTCATCCAGGCCCTCGATCCTTGCGCCAGTCTCTGGGTTTTCAGGGTAACCGGGGGTCGCGAGCACGACGCAGACAGCCGCACCAGTGGAGAAAGAAGGTGCATGGTGGTCGGAGAGCGCCCCCGACGCCGCAGCGGCCAGGGTGGCGGTGACATCGCCGCTCCAGCGGGGGAACACGACTTGGGCCTCAGGGTCGCCGAAGCGCACGTTGAACTCGAGCACCTTCGGGCCGTCTTCGGTCAACATGATGCCGGCGTAAAGACAACCTCGGTAGTTGATGCCACGCTTGTAAAGAGCATGCAGCGTTGGCAATATCGCCCGCTCCATTATCTCGCCAACGAGGTCGTCCCCACCAAAGGGGACTGGCGAGTAGGCGCCCATCCCACCCGTGTTGGGCCCAGTACCGCCATCGCCCACCCGTTTGAAATCCTGTGATGCGGCGAGCGGGTAGGCCCGGCGGCCGTCGCACACCGCCATGACCGACAGCTCCTCGCCTGAGAGCGCCTCCTCTATGACGATGCGCCGGCCGGCGTCACCGAAGGATTTCCCGGCCAGCTTGGCCTCGACATCTTTGATTGCTTCATGGAGCTCGTCGGTGACAAGGACCCCTTTTCCGCCTGCCAGCCCGTCGGTTTTTATCGCCCAGGGGCCAGGGACAGCGCGGAGATACTGGAGCGCGGGCCCGGCTTCATCGAAAGCCCGGTAGCCCGCTGTCGGGACCCGCGCCGCGACGAGCAGTTCTTTCATCCAGGCTTTCGAACCCTCGAGGCGAGCACCGTCGGCTCCCGGGCCAAAACAGAGCCCGCCCCGCGCCCTTACCCGGTCAGCGATGCCGTCCACGAGCGGCGCCTCCGGCCCGATGACCCAAAGATCCGCCTCCAGCCTCTCCGGCGGCGCGTCCATCCGCTCGATGCCGTCCATGCCGGGGTTGCCGGGGACCACGACCACCTCTGCGGTTCCCGACAGCGCCACCGCAAGGGCATGCTCGCGCCCGCCGCTGCCAACTATGCAAACTTTCATGGGCAAACTTTCATGGGCAGACGGGAACGCCTCACTGGCCGCCCAGCCTGACGATCTCCTCACGCCCCGGGCCGACGCCCACATAGGTAATGGGCACGCCGGATTGGGCCGAGAGGAACTCGATGTAATCAAGCGCCGCTTTGGGCAGATCCTCCTTGCGGGCGGCTCGGGAGGTCTCGGCCTGCCAGCCGGGGAGCTCCTCGTAGACAGGCGTCACCTCGTGCAGCACCGACTGGTGCCAGGGCAGTTTCTCATAGCGGGTGCCAGATGACTCGTATGCCACACAGACCTTCACGGTTTCGAACGCGTCGAGCACGTCGAGCTTGGTGATTGCCAGTTCGTCGAGCGAATTGAGGCGCACAGCATGGCGCATCATCACGGCGTCGAACCAACCGGGCCGGCGCCGGCGCCCGGTGTTGGTGCCGAACTCGTGGCCCCTCTCGACCATCGCGTCGCCCAGCTCGCCAAAGACCTCTGTCGGGAACGGGCCGGCGCCAACACGCGTTATATACGCCTTGGCGATCCCCAAAACGCGGTCGATGTAACGGGGGCCGATCCCGGCGCCGGTACAGGCCCCCCCGGCGACCGGGTTGGAGGAAGTTACGAAAGGGTACGTCCCGTGGTCCAAGTCGAGGAAAGTCGCCTGGGCACCCTCGAGAAGCACGCCGCCACCCGACGCGAGGGTGTCGTGGACAAGGCCGACGGTGTCGCCGATGTGGGGCGCCAGCCGGGGCGCGTATTCGTCAAGGTATGACCGGGCGATGTCGTCCAGCGAAAGGGCCAAGCGGTTGTAGATCTTCGCCAAGATGAGGTTCTTCTCCTTCAGGACCACGTCGAGCTTCTGGCGGAAGATCTTCGGGTCGAGCAGGTCCTGAACACGCAGGCCGATTCGAGCTGCCTTGTCCGAATACGCCGGCCCGATGCCCCGTTTGGTCGTGCCGAGGCGGTTCTTACCGAGGTAACGCTCGGTCAGGGCATCCAGCTGCCGGTGGTAGGGCATGACAAGATGGGCGCTTCCCGATATGACAAGGCGCGAACAATCGACCCCACGGCGCGCCAACGCGTCCATCTCGTCGATCAGGAACTTCGGTTCGATCACGACACCGTTGCCGATCACGGGGGTTATGTAGGGGTAAAGGACGCCGCTCGGGACGAGCTGGAGGGCGAACTTCTCACCGTCCACGACGACGGTGTGGCCGGCGTTATGGCCCCCCTGGTAGCGCACGACCACCTGCATCTCCTTGGCGAGCAGGTCGGTCAGTTTCGCTTTGCCCTCGTCACCCCATTGGGTGCCTACTATGACAGTCGCCGGCACGCGAGTGCTCCTCCTAAGAAAGGGGCGGCACGGACGAGCATACAGGTCCGGGGGGCCGACAGGGACCGACCTTGGGCCGGTCGGTCAGCGCAGCACCAGGCCGGCTCCCGGAGCTCCCTCCTCGCCGGCGGCTCCTCGGCCCAGGCCCGCGAGCGCCTGGCCCGCGAGCGCCGGGCCCCCATCAGCAGGGCCTTGAGCACCCGGGCCGGTGACATCGACCGTAACCGTGTCCCCGTCGGCGTACTTGCCCTCGAGTAGGGCGAGAGCCAGTTGGTCCCCGATAGTGCGCTGTATGAGGCGCTTGAGCGGGCGTGCCCCGTAGGCCGGGTCGTAGCCGGCCCGCGCAAGCCAGTCCTTGGCCGCGTCCGTGACGATAAGGCTGAGGCGCCGGGAACCCAGGCGTCCCTCTAGCTCGCGCAGCTGTATGTCGACGATGCGGGCAATGTCGGAGCGGGTCAGCTCGTTGAAATTGACTATTTCGTCCACACGGTTCAAGAACTCCGGTTTGAACGCATCGCGCAGGTCGCCACGGTAATTCGAGGTCATTATGAGCACCGTGTTGGTGAAATTGACCGTGCGCCCCTGGCCATCGGTCAAGCGGCCATCGTCAAGGACCTGCAGCAGGATATTGAACACGTCCGGGTGTGCCTTTTCGATCTCGTCGAGCAGCACAACCGAGTACGGTCGCCGGCGGACAGCCTCTGTGAGCTGGCCCCCCTCCTCGTAGCCCACATAACCGGGAGGAGCCCCGACAAGGCGGGCAACCGAGTGCTTTTCCATGTACTCGGACATGTCGATGCGGACCATGGCCTTCGCGTCGTCGAAGAGGAAATCGGCCAGCGCCCTCGCCAGTTCCGTCTTGCCCACACCGGTCGGGCCCAGGAAGAGAAAACTGCCGATAGGCCGGTCGGGGTCCGACAGGCCGCTGCGGGAGCGTCGGATCGCATTGGCGACCGCCCGCACTGCCTCGTCCTGGCCCACCACCCTTTCGTGCAGGACATCCTCCATTTTGACGAGCTTGGCAACTTCACCCTCCAGCAGGCGGCTGACCGGGACACCTGTCCACTTGGCGACCACCTCGGCGACATCTTCTTCGTCCACCTCTTGCTTCAGCATTTTCTGGCCCGCCTGGAGCTCTTCGAGGTGCTTGGTGGCATCGTCGATGCGCCGGTCGAGGTCCGGGAGCCTGCCGTAGCGGATCTCGGAAGCCTTGGCCAGTTCGCCGCTGCGCTCGTAGCGCTCGGCTTCGCCCCGGAGCGCTTCCATCTCCTCCTTGAGGGTGTTGATCGCAGTTATCGCGTCTTTTTCGGCCTGCCAGTGACCTTTCATGCCGTCCGAGGTCTCGTGGAGGTTGGCTAGTTCTTCGTCCAGGCGGGCGAGGCGTTCCTTGGATGCTTCGTCGGTCTCCTTTGCCAGGGCGACGCGCTCTATCTCGAGCTGGCGGATCCTCCGCTCCACGACATCGATCTCGGTCGGCATCGAGTCGATCTCGATCCGCAGCCGGCTCGCCGCCTCGTCGATGAGGTCGATCGCCTTGTCCGGAAGGAACCGGCCCGTGACGTAGCGATCCGACAGCACCGCGGCCGCGACGAGTGCGGCGTCTTGGATCCGAACCCCGTGATGGACCTCGTAGCGCTCCTTGAGCCCGCGCAAAATCGAGATGGTGTCCTCGACGCTCGGCTCATTGACCATTACCGGCTGGAAGCGCCGCTCCAGCGCCGCATCCTTCTCGATGTACTTGCGATATTCGTTGAGCGTGGTCGCGCCGATGCAGTGCAGCTCGCCGCGCGCCAGCGGTGGCTTCAGCATGTTGCTGGCGTCGATGGCGCCTTCAGCCGCGCCCGCGCCGACCAGCGTGTGCAACTCGTCGATGAAGAGGATGATCTGGCCGTTGGCCTCGTCGATCTCCTTCAACA
>DATKHZ010000516.1:0-2248 GCA_035509995.1 Acidimicrobiales bacterium
GGAAGCAGGTCAGGAAGCCGAGAGCGAACAGCATCGGCGAGTCGAGCCGCACCGACCCCCGGAACATGGTGCCGATCCAGTTGAAGAACTTGATGCCAGTGGGCACCGAAATGAGCAGGGTCAGCACTGTGAAGAACGGGAGCAGCACGGCGCCGGTGGTGTACATATGGTGCGCCCACACGCCCATTGACAGGGCGCCGATCGACAGAGTCGCGAAAACCATGCCCTTGTAACCGAAAACAGGCTTGCGCGAGAAGGTCGAGATGACCTCCGTGGCGATCCCGAAGAACGGCAGCGCCAGGATGTAGACCTCGGGGTGGCCGAAGAACCAGAACATGTTCTGCCACAGGATCGGTTGGCCCCCGTGAGTCGGGTCGAAAAAGTGAGTCCCAAGGTGCCTGTCCGCCCAGATCAGGGCGAGGGCAGCCGTGAGCACGGGGAAGGCAAGCAGGACCAAGAAGGCGGTAACGAGCTGGTTCCAGACGAAAATCGGCATCCGGAACATGATCATGCCGGGCGCCCTCAGGCAGAAGACCGTTGTGATCAGGTTTATCCCGGTGAACATGCTGGAGAAGGCGGCCAGGGCCACGCCCACGATCCATAGGTCGCCGCCGACGCCGGGGGAGTGGATCGCTTCGGTCAGAGGGGCATAACCGAACCAGCCCCAGTCGGCCGCACCGGAGGAAGTGAGGAACCCGGAGTTCATCGTGATGCAGCCCCCCAGGAACAGCCAGTACGAAAAGGCGTTGAACCGCGGGAACGCCATGTCGGGGGCGCCGATCTGGATCGGCACAAGGTAATTGGCGGTGCCAAAGGCGAACGGGCCCAAGAAAAGGAACAGCATGATGCTGCCGTGCATCGTGAAGAGCTGGTTGTAGCTCTCCAGGCTCAAGAAGTTGTTGTTGGGCACAGCGAGCTGGATCCGCATGAGGACCGCCATCGCGCCGGCCAACAAGAACATGATGAAGCTCGTCACCATGTAGTTGATGCCGATCTGCTTGTGGTCGGTGCTCGTAAGGTAAGCAAGGACGCCCTTGTTCTTGGGCCCCGGGATTATCTCGACCAGTCGACGCTCGGGGGCCTCAAAATGGGGGGGTCGCTCTTGGACAATCGTCATGGTTGCGTTACCCTTCCTCTGCTACCGAGGAGAACTTGCCGTGGCGGCTGGCGAGCCAGGCGCTGAAGTCCGCTTTCGGCACCACCTGCAACCAAAAACGCATGAACGGGTGGTAAGTGCCGCAGAACTGTGTGCATTCCCCGATGAAGCGTTGCCCGGCGACGCTCGGGTCGATGTTGAAGTCGAACGAGTTGTTGATCCCCTGTATGGCGTCGCGTTTGAACAGGAACGCTGGCACGTAAAAGGAGTGGTTGACGTCGTCGGAGTACAGGTTTATCTGCACCGTCTCGCCCGCAGGCAGGGTAAGGACCGGCAAGTTGGGGCTCTGGATGGTCGGCTCGCTGGCGACGCTGCCTTCCACCTCGTAGCCGTTCGGGTACGTGAAGGCCCAGCCCCATTGGAAGGCGTCCACCCTGACGATGAGCGCCGGGTTGGGCGCTACGTTGTCCTCGCGGTCTTCGGCTTGGTACGTGTAAACGAACAGCACGGTCACCAGGATCAGCGGGACCACCGTGTACAGCGCCTCCAGCGGGAGGTGGTACTGGTGCTGGGGTGGGATCCGCTCCTCCCCCTTGTGCTCGCGGTAGCGGATCGCGCACCACACGATGAGGCCCATGACGAGAGCGCCGATCGGGATCGCGATGTAGTAGGTGATGTCCCAGAGCCGGAGGACCTGCTTGGCCTGCTGGGTAATGCCGGGCGGTGAGCCCCATTGGAAGACTGTGGCGAGCAAGTCAGACACTGCGACCCACATTAAGCTGGCAGCTGGGCGCCGGACAAACCGGCCTATGGCGGCCAAGCGAGCGGTCGAGCTGGGAGGCCTGGGAGCGGTCCGGCTGGCCATTAAGCGCCGGGCCCTCTAAGCTGATCAGCCCGTGCGTACCTACTCCCCCAAAGCTTCCGAGATCAGCCGCGAGTGGCATGAGGTCGATGCTACCGGTGCCGTACTTGGCCGGTTGGCGACCGAGGTCGCGCGCGTCCTGCGTGGGAAGCACAAGGTCATGTTCGCCCCCCACATCGATACCGGCGACCACGTGATAGTCGTCAATGCGGCGAAGGTGGTGCTGACGGCCAACAAGGGCACCCAGAAGTTCTATTACCGGCACTCGGGCTATCCCGGTGGCATTAGGG
>DATKHZ010000517.1:0-2423 GCA_035509995.1 Acidimicrobiales bacterium
GGTCGTGACCTTTTCAGAGCGGGCCCGGACAGTCCTGCCGCTCGTCGACCTCGCCCTGGTCGAGTCGATGCCAACCGTGGAGGTCGAGGGCAGGACGTCGTACTCGGCGGCGTTCGACCACCTTCGGCGGGTCATCGAGGCGGATTACCATGCGGGAAGGCTGGCGGGGGAGCGCTGGTACCGGCCGGCCGTGCTGTTCGTGTCGGACGGGCGGCCGACCGACCCGGAGGAACGATGGCTTGAAGCTCACCGTCGCCTCACCGACCCGGCCTGGCGTAGGCACCCCAACATCCTTGCGTTCGGCTTCGGCGAAGCCGTGCCGGAAATCCTGGCGACGGTGGCCGAGAACAAGCCGAACCGGGCCTACGTCGCCGCCGAGGGCGCTTCCCCCTCGGCTGTGGTCCCCGAACTGATGGCCGGCTTGGTGCAGTCGATTGTCAGCTCGTCTGCCAGCGCCTATACCGGCTCTCCCCAGCTTGTCCCTCCCCAGCTGTCCAACATGCAACCGATCCCGGTGGACGAGCTGGAATGAGCGGTGGGTGGGCTGGCCCCGTTTGGGGCGAGCCTTCCGCTGCTACTGACGCCGCGGTACCGCTGCGTACGCAGGCTTCTGCCAGCCAGGCCTGCTACCGGGCGGACGGCGGCCGGTCGGCGGAGTTCGTGGTGCTCGCTGCTTCGGTCGCAGGTGTAGCCCATCGCTTGTCGGGCCGTCGCTGCGAGGACGCTTACGCGTGGGCCCTGCCGCGCCGAGGTCGCTTGGCGGTGATAGTCGCCGACGGTGTGAGCACCGCCGGGCGAGGGGGTGAGGGGGCGGACATCGCCGTGAGCTCAGCTTGCGAGCACCTGCTCGCCGCCGAAAGCTGGGGAGAAATTGAATGTTTGGCGGCGCTGCGAGCAGCCAGCGAGGCCGTATCCGGTGCGGGCGGGCGATCGGCGGCGGAGCTTTCCACGACCCTCGTGGTCGCGCTCGTCTCGACCTCCGGAGCAGGCGCCGAGGTCAGCCTTGCGCGAGTGGGTGATAGCAGCGCCTTCGTTCTCGCGGGGGCCGAGTGGGGAGAGCTGTTCCCGGGCCGCGCCGAGGAGGAGATGCGGGGCAACGTTGTAGGGGTATTGCCGCTCGGCAGCCGCGGCGACGACGGCGCCATCGAGACCGCTTCCATGGCGCTGCCCGCTGGCGCTGCATTGGTATTGCTTACAGACGGCGTTGCCGACCCGTTGCGCGACGGGCCTGGCACGGTGGCGCCGGCACTGGCCGAGGTCCTGAGCGGAGGGCCAAGCGGGGCGCTCACCCCGTTGGCCCTCGCCGATGCGGCCGATTTCAGCCGGCGCGGTTGCCAGGACGACCGCACGGTACTCGCCGCCTGGCCTCTCTAAGCGCGGCCGGCACGGGTGGACGGCGCACACCTCCCCCGTCGTGGTGACTTTTAGTCGAAAAAACGTATACAACTGCGCCAGGCGGTAGCGCAGCGTACAAAGATGCGCCAGACGACGGCGAAAAAGATGGAGCCCGGCCCAACTTTTAGCGCGTGCTACCGAGTTGCGGGCGATGCTGACGGATCCGAATAAATGCTGCCTTCCAACGAGAGCGTCATGAAAATGCTGTTGCGGCTGGGAAAGTAATCGCCGAACGGCCCGCACTCACTGAACCCGGCTCTAGTGTACATCGCGCGTGCAGGTGCGAAAGCGGCCATCGACCCTGTCTCGAGGCTGACTCTTCTAAAGCTCCGCTCGCGCGCCACGCCGATGAGATGGTCGAGCATTGCTCGGCCGATCCCGCGACCTCGCGCGGCCTCGGCGGTGTGCATTGACTTCAGCTCAGCGTGCTCCGAGTCCAGCCGCTTCAGCGCACCAACTGCGAGGAGCTCACCGTTGCGCCGGAAGCCGTAGAACGTGATAGCAGGATCGAGCAGGCCGGCCACGTCGAGCGCGTGGACATCTTCTGGCGGGCTATGCCCATTGGCAAAGGCGAGATGGCGCTCCAACAGCGCGCCGACGTCAGCAGCCTGCGGGTCGTCGATCGAGATCTCTCCATGAAGCATTGCGGGAATCTACGTGGCCTGCACCGTGCTCGCCAGTTCATTCCCCTTGAAGGATGATGGCAGCTGGCGTAGAAGCCGCCACCCGTCCGGGAACAGCGGCGACGAGGTTGGCGAGCACCAACGCACCGGCTGCAACAAGGATGATCGAGAGTGGCACTGTTGGTTCGGGGACCGCGTCGATACTTCGGGCGAAAATGATCCACAACTGACGGCCGGCGGCGATCCCGACCGGCACCCCGATGACTATGCCGACGACGGCCGTGACGGTCGCTTGCCAGGTCAGGGTTACGGCCAATTGGCTCCGGGTGAAGCCTAAGGTCTTCAAAAGTGCCAGGTCTTGCCGTCGCTTTCGAACGGTTGCGACAAGGGCCACGGCGAGAGCGA
>DATKHZ010000518.1:0-5156 GCA_035509995.1 Acidimicrobiales bacterium
GCTCGCGGACGCTGACGACCCTGACGGCAAGATGGTTGCCCGACGCAGGCGGTCCAGGTCCTAGGGATGAGCGCTCTACTGAGTGACCCGCACGTGCGCGTCCGGCCGGGACGAGAGGCCGGGGAGCAGCTCGACCCCGAGCCCGGGAGCCTCGCGCGGTGAGATGCGCCCGTCCCCGATGACCGGTAGCTGCGTGACGATCTCCTTGTACCAGTCGGTGTAGTAGGCGCGCACTGTCTCCTGGATGAGCACGTTGGCATTGCTCACCGAGAAATGAGCGCCGATGCACAGCGCGACGGGCCCGACACAGTCGTGCGGCGCCATCGGGATCCCGTAGGCCTCGGCCAGTGCGGCTACCCTGACGCCCTCGGTAATCCCGCCGCTCCAACCGAAGTCGAACAGCACGACGTCGACGGCACCCGTATCGAAAAGACGCTTGAAGTCGGTTTGGTTGCCTATGGTCTCGCCGAAGGCGAAGCGCACCGAAGTGGCTTCACGAAGACGGCCGAGGGCCTCGAAGCTATCGAGCTCTATCGCGTCCTCGACCCAGTACGGGCGATAATCCTCGAGGGCTCGGCAAATCCGCGTGGACGGTACTGTCTGCCAGAGCCCGTGAAGCTCCACCATGATCTCCATGCGGTCGCCGACGGCTGAGCGGATCTTCTCGAACGGTTCGAGGCCTGTTTTGAGGTCCTCGAGGGATATCTCGCGGCCACCCGTGGGGCGTGCAAGTTCGTCGAAAGGCCATATCTTCATGGCCGTTATGCCCTCTTCGAGGAGGCTCAGCGCCAGTTCGTCGGCGTGGTGCTGAAAGGCCTCGAGGTCCTCGTACGGCCCTCGCGGTGCCTCTTCCATGGAGGGGGCTGCCGCGGGTGTCCGGCTCGTACCGCGGTACTGCAGCTCCTTGCGCCCGTATGCGTAACCCCCACAGGTGTTGTATATCGGGGCGCTGTCACGGAAGCGGCCGCCGATCAGCTGGTAGAGCGGCTGCCCGCAGACCTTGCCGAGGATGTCCCACAGCGCAATATCGACCGCAGAATGGGCACGGGTTGACACGCCCGTCCCGCCGTGAGTGACGTAAAACCCGGGGAGATCCTTGGCGTGCCGTGCGATCGCCATTGGGTCTTTGCCGAGCAGGCGGCCCGCCACCGACTCGTGGACATACGCTTCGACAGATTCGGGGCCAAAGCACGTTTCGCCGAGGCCCGTCACGCCTTCGTCGGTGTGGACCAGCAGCCCGGTGAACTCCGGGAACTGGTCTACACGAAGCGTCTCGACACCGGTGATCTTCATGGGCGGGCGTCGATGCCTGAGATGAGGTCGTTCACCAGGTCGACCCGGGGGGTCGGGACGCCGTGGTGCCGCCCCCGCCGCGCCAGGTCGGCAAATATCTGTTCCGATTCCGTCTTTCTTCCTGCCGCGATGTCCTGCGCCATCGAGGAGAGGCTCTGCGGGCCTAGCGGGTCGTAGGGCGCTGCTGCCATGCTCTCCGCCACCTCTTCGCCTGTAGCGTTGAGATAGGTCCGCATGGGCAGGCCCGGGTAATCCCGGATCTGCACACCTTCAGCAACAGCCACGGCGTCGACCTCCTCGATCAGCGAACGATATGCCAATACCAATGGGCGGCGGTGGGTCATGGCGCCGCTCGACAGGCCCGTCAGTCCCGTTACGGCGAAAATCCCTACAGCGTTGGCGAACTTTGACCACACCAGGCTGCGGCCGTCGTCGACGACCGTGGCGGGTAGCCCGGCCGCGCCGAACGCTTCACAGGCCGCGACGACCCGTGGCGACGGCGGAGCGCCCAGCTCGCCGAAATACGTCATCCCGAGCGAGCCGACGGTTACCCGCGCCACCTCGGTCCGTCGAGCGTTCAGGACAGTGGCGGCGCCCAGCACCCTTCCGGGCCCGAATGCTCCCGCCAGGACGTCGTCTTTTACTACACCGTTTTGCAGGCCTGCGAACCAGCAATCGCCCAAGATCTCCGGCCCGGCGCCGGCCACCTGGTCCACCGCCGCTTCGAGCTGGTGGCCCTTGGTGGTGAAGATCGTGCCCGTCACCTGCGGCAACCCGCCAGGGTCGTCTACGGCGCAAAGGTGGCCAGGGCGGGCGGCGTCGCCCGAGACCGGTATGCGCAGGTCCAGGAACCCCTCGAGCTGCACCTTGCCTGCGCTCAACAAACCGGCCGTTGAGTTGGTGCTCCCGAGCACGGTGACGACTTGGCCGGAGGCGGCTAGCGCGACGGCGAGGGCTAGGCCGAGAGATCCGGCGCCGACGATCGCGAAGGCGCCGGGCGCGGCCAGGTCGTCATTTTCCATCCCGCCAGTTGCCTCCACGCTAGGTATTGCGCGAGCGAGGACCGGGAAGGGCCGAATTGTGGAGCAGTGGCGCCGTCATCGGTGGGTCGGCGTCGAAACATCGCCTTTGGAGCGGCGGATGGAGCCCGCCGCGCAGGCCGCCAGGTTGCCACCGTCCACCGGAAGGAGCACGCCCGAGACAAAGCTCGCGGCGTCAGACGCCAGGAACAGCACCGGCCCGACCATGTCGGCAGTGGTGGCCAAGCGACCAAGCGGGATCCCGGTGAGCACCCGCTCGCCGAAGGTCATGCCGCTCGGGTCCTCCCAGTCCATCATCGAAAGCACCCCGGGCGTGTCAAGCTGGCAAGGCGCGATGGCGTTGACGCGGATGCCGAGATGGCCCCATTCGATGGCGAGTTCTCGCGTCATCTGGATGACCCCGGCTTTGGCGATGCTGAAGCCGAAGTTACCGCGGCCCATGGCGCGCACCCCGCACGTCGAGGCCGTATTGATGATGCTGCCTCGAATTCCGGCATCTATCATGCCGCGCCCGAAGCCCTGGGCTATCAGGAACGAACCGGTGAGGTTGATACGAAGGTTGTCCTCGAACTCCTCGAAGGTTTGGAGCTCGGGCACGGTGTGCGAGCCCGCACCGACATTGTTGAAGAGGATGTCCACTTGCGGCAACGCCCGGGTGGCCTGCTCCACGATGGTGGCGGCGCTCGCGGGCCGCGTGGTGTCTCCCACCACCACAACTGCCTTGCCGTACTTCTCGACCTCAGCAGCGGCCTCCTGCAGGGGCTCCTCCCGGATGTCGACGAGCACGACGGAGGCTCCCTTTTGCGCCAAGCCTACAGAGACGGCGCGCCCGATGGCTCCTCCGGCGCCGGTGACGACGGCGTGGCGCCCCGTCAGGTCGAACAGGTCTCGTGTCTCGGTAGTCAACAGATCCTCCTGAGGGGTCGGGCCTTCCGTACGGTCACGATCGTCGCGCCGGGTTCGTCAATTGTCAACAATACCGGTAGGCAAGGCTTCGTCCCGCCCTTCCGGACGTCACAACTGGACAACCGCCTTCACACATGTTCGGTCGTTGCGGACAGTTTCCACGGCCTGAGGGTAAGAACCCAATGGGAACCGGTGTGTGATCAGCCCGTCGGAGCGCACCCGGCCGTAGCGCAGGGCGCGCACGGCTCGGTCGAAGCTGAAGCACTGCGCGAACGACCCCTTTATCGTCAGCTCACGCCGGAACACGTCGTACGTGCTGACCGGGAGGCGGGCCGCTTTGTCCGCCATGCCGTAGACGAAAAGCACCCCACCATCGCGCACCATGCCCAGCGCCCGGCTGAGGACGCTGAGCGCGCCGGTGGCGTCTATAACTATGTCGAACCCATCGGGCGCTATCTCGGACAAGGCGGCCACGCCGGCGTCGGGGTCCTCACGCCCAAACCGTACGGTGCCGTCCGCCCCAAAGTGGCGAGCCAACTCGAGTTTTGCCTCGGTCGGGGCGGCAACGGTGAGCCGCCCGGCCCCGCTTTGGCGCAGCAACTGGGTCAATATCAGCCCGCTCGGACCGGCGCCCAGGACCAGGACGTCCGACCCAGGGCGCATCGCCAGCACGTCGAGGCCGTGGATCGCACATGCCACCGGTTCGGCCAGGACAGCCGTATCGAGGTCGAGGTCGTCGACCGGGTAACATTTCGCCGCAGGCGCCACGAGGTACTCTGCGAAACCCCCGGGATCGGTAACGCCCAGCGCCCGCAGGTGCCGGCAAAAATTCGGGCGCCCCTGGCGGCATTTGTCGCACAGGCCGCAGGTGAGCATGTTGTCCAGCGCCACCACCTGGCCGATGGCTAAACCCTCGGCTCCCTCACCCAGCATGTCGACCTCGCCGATCACCTCGTGGCCCGGGATGAGGGGGTAAACCGGGAAGAACTCGCCGTCGTGAAGGTGGACGTCGGTGCCGCATACCCCGGTGACACGGGCCCGCAGACGGACCTCACCGTGCCCAGGCGTGGGGTCGGCGACCTCCGCCAAACGGAGCTCGCGGGGCCGGTCATACACGGCAGCTTGCATTGTGTTCCTCCTGCTCGGTCTGGTGGGTTGCTCGGTCAGTGGGCCAGTACGGTTGCCTTCAGCCCAAGGCCTTGGCGTGTGCGGTCGAACGCCCGACCGATCTCGTCCAGCGGTACGGCCTCGTCGAACAGCTTGTCGGCCGGGATGCGGCCGCTTCCCAGGAGGGCCAACGCCCTCCCGAAGCTGTGGCGGACTGAATTGGACCCGACGATCGTGAGCTCGCGTTTGAAAACCTCGTAAGGAGAAAGCTCGACCCGCGCGTCGTCCCGGGCCACCCCGAAGATGACGAAGGTCCCGGCACGGCGTACCAGCGAGAGCCCTTCCTGGATCGCCGCCGGGTTGCCGGAAGCGTCAACGACCAGCTGCCAGCCCAGTTCGCGGTCCAGTTCTTCGGTGCTCGCCACCGCCCGGTCGGCCCCGAACAGCGTGGCCGCTTCTCGGCGTAGGGGGGACCGCTCGACGACGTCCACCCGTGCGCCTCCGAGGGACAGCAGCCGGGTGAGAAGTAGGCCGGCCGGCCCGGCCCCGGTGACCAACACGTCGGCACCGACTACGGGCCCGGCTCGGTCCAGGGCGTGCAACGCGCACGAGAGGGGCTCCGTGATCGGCGCCCACTCGGGCGGGACGCTCTCTGGTACCGGCTCACACCGCTCGCTTCGCACCGTGACGTAGCGCGCGAAGGCCCCGTCGACCGTGGTCCCCAGGCCGCCGCCCGTGGCGCATAAATTGGTCCAGCCACTGCGGCACTGCGGGCAGTGACCGCAGTAGACCATGGGGTCCACAACCACG
>DATKHZ010000519.1:0-3589 GCA_035509995.1 Acidimicrobiales bacterium
ATCGGCGGGCGACCGAAGTCAGGCTGACTCCCGACGGCGAGCGAGCCATCGTGGCAGCCGCCCCTGGCCACGTCGACCTCGTTCGGCGCCTTTTCTTTGGCGGCCTGCCGAAAGAGCTGCTCGCCCCGCTGAGCGAGGCACTCGAAGCCATACATGACCACGTCGTCGAACATGGGACGCTTCCCGCCCCGGCGCCCGAGCCCTAGTCATCGGCTCGCTCCCAAGTCGGAATGTCCGCCAAGGTGACCGCTCGCGTTATCTCACGGGGCCCGGTCACCGATCGGCGAGTTGCGCGGTCCACCCAATGCCCAGGCGGGATGACGACGCGCCGCTCTCGGGCACCTGGCTCGATAACGGGCGCGACGAGGATGTTCGGTCCCAGCAGGAACTCATCGTCGACGTTCTCATAACCGGCGGCAGGGTAGGTAGACGCTAAGTGCCGCACGATCGGCTCGCCCGTCCGGAACGCCTCTGCCGCTAGTTCGCTGCGCACCGGCGCTAGCTCGAGGAACCTTTGCACCGCATCGCGCACGAGAGCCAACTCGTCCCCCTTCAGCATGCGCCATGGTGCCGCTGAGAACTGCATCATCGGCAAGGCAGAACTGAGCTGGGCGTACCGTACGAACAGTTCGGAATCGAAGGTCCCTCCGTCGACCGATGCGAGGAAGTCACGATATTCACCGCCTCCGACCATGTCCGCACAGTTATAGGGATAACCCAATAACCCTTGCATTAAAGCCCGGGGGATGAGACTAGCCAACCCCCCTCGCCCCCACGAGTGGCGGGTGTCTTGCTGTCGCTGCGCAAGCGGCAAGCCGAAGGCGTTCCAGGATTCGCGGTATTCCGCAAGTGGGTACCGAAGCCCGATGTTGGTCCACGCCATCGTCATACGCTCCGCGTCTAGGACACCCATTCGTCGGTAGAACGCGGCATCACCCCCGTCAAACTTGAACCCGTCTACTCCGTACTGCTCGCAAAGGCCGTCCAACTGACCGACGAGCCACTCGTTCGCCTCCCGATTTCGCAGGTCCAGCGCGGCACTCCATCCGTCCCACCACTCGCCGATCGCCGGCTTGCCATCGGAATTCATCACCAGCATGCCCCGATCGCGAAGAAGGCGGTATGTTGGCGTGTCGCTGGTGACGAACGGCGCCACCCACAACATAGTGGCGAAGCCAAGACCCTTCAGCGTACCGACCATTGCGGCCGGGTCAGGGAACCGCCCGCTATGAAACCGCCAGACCCCGAACTCCTCGTGCCAGCGGGCGTCGATTATCAAGACGCCCGGGGGGAACCCCGCAGCGACCGCGTCCCGCGCATAGGCCACAACTCCGTCCTGGGTAGGCTCAAACAACTGCTCAACCCAGAGGTTGTACTGGGGGGCGCCGATCAAACGAGGGTCTATTGGTCGCTCGGCCAGTTCATAGTTCAGCGCGGCGAACGGTCGAGCCTCCTCAATGAAAGCGGCATGGCGAGCTTCCCTCAAGCCACCCGGTACGCCTCGGACGACAACAGGGACTGCGCACTCGATGACTAACTCAGTGTCAGTCACAGTTACGGTAAATGGTTGCGGGGAGAAGACATATCGTCCGCGAGACGAAACCAGCAACCCGGCGCCTTGATTGCCTCCGAGGTCGTGGAGGTCGCGCGCGTAGCCGGCCCCAAGCGGCATGAGGTCCGCGTCGACGACCGCCCCGCCCCACCATCTTTCGGATGCCAGAATGGCGACCGTGGTTAGCTGCATTTTCTGCACCAGTTTCCCAGGTTTATCTCGCGCTCCAGGACGACCACGGCCGGGGTGCAACTCGCATGTTGCGACCACAGCCATGAGCGCCCTGGGACGCAAGTGTTAGTTGCCGGCTTGTCGCCTAGCCCTTTGTGAACAGAGCGTTGATAGTGCTGTTCAAGCTGGATAGCACGGTCGCCGGGTTTCCCGATCCGCGCAGCAGCGTGTCATCAAAGGCGACCGTTGCTGCGTTGTTGATCTGCGTCCCGTAGTTCGTGATGGGCCACGCCACTAGATCTGCCGGCGCGGCGAGCACCTTGACAAAGGGCGCCACATTGATCCCGTGGGCGCTGTCCGTGGCTGCCACGACGGCCGCTTCGGACGGGATCGACGGGAACACGTCGGCCTTCGCTGCCACAAGGCTCTGGCAGCCGGTCGAGCCCACGAACTCCACCCACTTTGCCGCATCGGCCTTATGGCTGCTAACCGACAGTACCGACTGGGCGAGGGAGTTAGAAATGGTCATCGTTCTGCCCTTCGGCCCAACCGGCAGGGACGCCCAGGCGTAGTGCTGGTTCTTGTCTGCTGCGGCCGAGTAGCTGTTGATAGTCCAGGCGCCCTGGAAGGTCATAGCCGCGAGGTTCTGGTCCATAATTGGCGTGATACCGAGGGACGCTGAGCGAGCGATGGGCGCGAAGTAACCACCATTGTACATGGACTGGATCCACGAGAACACCTTCACCAGCCGGGGGTCGGCCATATTGTATTTCGTTGCGAACGGCTTGTCCGGCGACGTCCAGTACCAGCCCATATCAAGGGCGAAGGTCGCCCAGGAAGATTGACCGGCGATACCATCACCGCTTTCGAAAGTGAAGCCGTACGTTTTGACGTTGTTCTTGTTGAAGCCAGGCTGGTCGCCACGAACACCCTTCGAATCTACGGTCAGGTGCTTAACCAGCGCGCCGAACGTGCCACCGTTCGTCGGGTTCCAAGTCAGATCTGCGACCTGATTTGCCCCCACATCCTTGGTGTTGTAAAGCAGCTCAACTGCATCGCGGTCCTGCGAGATGCCATAAATCTTGCCGTCTCGCTGCCACAGGCCATTCGTCGTGATCCCCGAGCTCGCCGGGTCATACCCGTCAGCCTTGAAGTACGGTGCGAGGTCGACGAGTTGGCCGCTGCTGACCAGCTGAGGGTAGTAGCCGACATGGTCGGTGATCACGTCTGGGCCCTTGCCAGCAGCTAGCTCCGTCAATAGGTTGCTCCAGTACTGCGACCAGGAGGCTTGGGTGAGCTTTACGGTGATCCCCGTCTTCTGTTTGAAGGCGTCAGCACACGCCTGATATGAGGCAACCTGGGTGGGGTCCCAAAGGATGGCCTGAAGGGTCACGCCGCTCAGGTTTACCCCCTCGGCCGCAGCCGTGTTGGATCCGAGGACCGTACCAGTCAGGCTAATGCCGCTGGCGCAGGTCGCGACGGCCGCGATTGTCGACGCGAGCACTACTTTTGTGCCGCGCTTGAAGAACATGGGCATTGCGTACTCCAATCTGTAAAGTGAACCCGGTCCTCAGACCAGGTCAGCAACGTGTTGACCGAATGCACAAAGGCATTTGGGGTGTTACTTGCCAGCACTCCCGAGCTGCAAATTCGTGACCAACTTCCGTCCGAATGCCAACATGAACAGGACTAGCGGGATGACCGTCAACGTCGTCGCGGCCATGAAGCCAGTCCAGTCACGCGCTACCCCTGGCGTGTTCAAGACGAAGAAGGACAGTGCAACAGTGAGTACCTGAGCGTGGCTACCGTTTGTTATCAACTGAGGCCACAGGTATTCGTTCCAGGCGAACACCGCCTGGATGGTCA
>DATKHZ010000520.1:0-2377 GCA_035509995.1 Acidimicrobiales bacterium
GTTTCGAGAGGCACATTTGCGGTTTTCAAGTCAACATCTCCTGGCCCGAGAAAGCAAGGCTCGGTCTCACTTGTTGGGCCGTGACAAATGTCACATGGTGACGCATTTCACCCGTGACACATTTCACTCGGACGCGACGCCAATTTTCATAGAAGCCGGCGTTACACGGTGATATAAAAGTCGCCCATGACGCGACGCCGCCAGCTCCCGAACGCTCTCTCCGCTCGAGGACCACGGTGAGCACGACTGATTTCGCCACACAATCAATGGCTTTGGGGCAGCGCCGGCGCCGCTCGCGACCTCGCCCCTTTCATGCGGGGCACTTGTTGTCCCTGGTCCTCGCCGTCGTCGCCGCTGTGGCAGTGCTAGCAGCGCTCGAGGGGCAGTCCGCCACCCGCTCCGTGCCAATCGCAGCCAGGTCGGTCGCCGCCGGAGCCGAGCTCACTGCGGCCGACTTCAAAACGGTCACGATGCGGGCAAACGACGCCTCTGTGATCGCGGGCCTGCTTGCGCCTCAAGAGGTCATTGGGCGCACATCCACGGTGCCGATCGTCGCGGGTGAACCGATAACCCAAGCAGAAACTTCTAGCGGCCCTCCAGCTGGCTCTGGTCTGGGCGAAATGAGCCTCGCCGTCCCATTGACCGACGCGGATGGCGGCAACATAATCACGGGCGACCGGGTCGACGTGATCGTTGCGGGACCACAGACTGCCACCTACGCGGCGCAAGACGTCCTGGTCCTGTCGGCGTCTTCGTCCTCGTCGGCGTCCCTGCTGGGAGTGCCGGGTAGCAACTACTTCCTGACCGTCGCAGTCGGGAAGGTCACAGCGCTCCGCATCGCAACTGCATTGGCATCAAGCGGCACGAACAGCGTGCAAGTGGTCCGGTCCAATGGAGAGAAACCAGCGCAGGATGTTGTCTTTTGGACGAAGAACGCCCCGGGTGCGGGACTTGCCGGGGCGGGGACGAACTGATGGCCGGCACGATCCTCGTTGCGCTGACCGCCACCAAAGCTCCATGGAGCACCAACTTCCGGGAGTATTGCCGCGAGCACACCACCGACCTCTCTGTCGAGGTGATCGTCAACGTACGTTCGTTGCTGCACCCGGCGCATCGCCAATACGACGTCCTCGTAGTCGACGACATGATGCGCCTTGTGGGTGCAGCTGACGTTGCAGCCGCCCACGACCGCCAAGTCCACGTGCTCGGCTTGACCGATCCTACCCAAGGCTTGGGCCGAAGGTTCCTCGAAGACCTGAGGGTGGACCAGATTGCAACGGCGAGCCTGGCGCCATCAGAACTGGCGGACCTAGTCCGCTCCGTTGGCCCCCGGAACGCCCACGCCGGGCCTGCACAACGGCCCGTCCTGCTACGTCCCCGACCCGGTACTCCACGCCGACAGGGCTCGCTCACTACGTTCACCCCGGTTTCAGGCGGAACAGGGTTGAGCGAAACGCTTGTTGCCGTTGGCGAAATCCTGGCTTGTCAACGGCGGGGCGTACTCGTCGTCGAAGCCGACGAAGTCTCGCCCGTTCTCGCCAGCCGGCTACGTCGCGCCCCTGGCACGGGGCTCCCCTGGGCCCTTGCACGGGCTCAACATGACAGACCGGTCTATCCAGAGGGCCTTACCGGGGGGCGAGACGACGGGATCGCGCCACTGGGTTCGTTCGACGTGATCTGCGGCATATCTGCGCCCGGAGGCCCACTGCCGGTAAACCCGGTCGAGCTGACCGCTCTACTGGAGCAAGCCCTGGAAATTTACGAGCACGTCCTGGTCGACACGGGGCCTTGGCTGACAAGGGCGCCACAAACCGGGCGAGACCGACTGAACGCCGCCCGGCCAGCCCTGGCTCTCGCACGGCAGGCGCTCGTGTTCGCCCGCGCTACTCCCGATGGGGCTACACAGCTCGTGGAATGGCGCTCGGCAGCCCACGACAATGGCTTGCAGGTCCCCATCTCGGCCGTACTCGGGCGTGCGGCTGGCAAGTACGAGCGGTCCCACCTGGCTCACATGCTCGAGGTCAACACCAACTGGCCCCATACCTTCGCCAGGGTGCACTTCCTGCCCGAGGACGCCCGGGTGGCCAAGGCCAGATGGAACGCCGACCTTGTCACTGGGGGAAGGTGGTGGCGGTCAGTGCAAGCTATCGCCCGGGCGATGACAGAACCGTTGCCCGAAGCCGTTGCGCCTCCCGTCGCAGCTGTCCGTCCGCTGTTCGGTGCACCCGCAGGTGCAGCTCAATGAACACGACCTCGGCGTACGACCACCTCCGTTCCCGGCTCCACGCTCGGTTAGCGGCGTCGGACAACCCCGTCCTTGACCCTCTAGAAGTCCGCCAACTGGTTGAGAACGAGGTCGAGGTCTTCCAGCTGGCAG
>DATKHZ010000521.1:0-3863 GCA_035509995.1 Acidimicrobiales bacterium
TCCCTCGATCGCCCCTACTAGTTGGCCAGTGGCCGAATAGTGCAGCAGGCGTTGGCCTTCGTCGTCGGCGCACCAGACAGAGCCGTCGGGCGAGACATGGATGCCATGGGGCCGAACGAAGTCACCTTCCCCCCAGCCAGACAGGAACGCACCGTTGCGGTCCAGTACTACGACCGGGATGCTCGACCGTGAAAGTACGTACAGCTGATCTGACGGTCCTACCGCCACACCGGGCACATCATGCCCAGCGAGTTCTGCCGGTAAGTCGCCCCAACCCTGCACCCAGTCGAACGACCCGTACCCAGTCTCGATAATCATGACATGGTCCCCTAACAGCTCCTAGCTCTCACTATGACGTTCCCCCGGGAGGCACACTTTCTTCGACGTCTTCCAACGGCACGCCCCGGTCCGCCGCGAACACCGTTACCTGGTCCCAGGTCCTCTGGTCCACGAGGACAGACTGCGATTCTCGTCGCCTCCGGTACTCTCGCTCTCCGGGGACCATGACCGGCACAGCCGGGTCTATGGGCTTGGCGCTGCGAACGTACTCGATGAGGCGATCGGTCCGCGAAGCAAACTCGGCGTCGACTGATATGGCCAGTAGGGCCAGGTTGCTACCCTTGCGCTGCGTGTCATCCGCCTCGTCGCGAGCCAGCAGCGTCGCCAGTGCCTCCACCAGGAGCCCGAGCCCGAAACCTCTGTGGCCCAATTGCGTCCCGCCGAGCGGGAGGATGGTCCCCGGAGGGTCCTCGTAGAGCACAGAAGGGTCGGTTGTCGGCTCTCCCTCGGGGCCCAGGAGCGTCCCCTCGGGTGCCGGCATACCGAGGTTACGCAATACCCGGACGACACCTTCCGGTGCGACGGCGGTGGAAAAGTCCCCCACTATCGGGTCAGTGTTGGACGGGATGCCGAACGCGATCGGGTTTGTAGCCAAGCGTGCCTCGCGCCCGCCAAAAGGCGCCACCCGGTGCCCCATCCGCGCTCCGCTGCACACCACGATGGCCAAGCACCCCCGTTCACTGAGCTGCTCGGCGTAAGCTCCGATCCGGCCGGTATGTCCCGCTTCGTGGACCGTCACGAGGCCCAGGCCGGTGCCCTTCGCCGCCGCCTCGGCCAACCCAGCCGCCTCGACACCGGCGACCTGACCGAAACACCGGGCCGCATCGAGCTCGGTCCTCCCTGTCCCTCCCGCCTTGCGCACGGGCCGGGCGACAGGGTCGGTTTCCCCGTCGAGTATTTCGGCGACATACTGGGGCAAGCGGATAAACCCATGTGACCTGACTCCGGCGAGGTCGGACGTCACGAGGTGGTCGGCGACCACGGCTGCATTCTCGGGTGCCGAGCCGTATGCCTCGAGCACGTCGACCACTATCCGACGGGCCGTGCTCGCCTTCAACGCTCGCTGCCCCTCCATCGCGTTGGCCTCGGTCCAAGCGGGCAATTAGACGATCCCCGCGATCTTCCTCGCCTCGTCGGGATTGGCGACTTGCCGCCCAATGCAGTCAGCCATTCGCACCACCACATCGACGAGTTCGGCGTTGGAGCGCGAGAGCGAGCCGTCGGGCAGGTACGGGTTGTCCTCCCAGCCGACTCTCACGTTCCCTCCCATCGCGCTATGCCTAGGGGCAACAGCTTCGACATTGACGAGTCGACGATGTCGGTAATAATGGGTTTTTCCATTCGCTGGTTTTAGCTTAGTGTGTTGACAACACTGCGGGCGCTGAGCAACGGTGCTCTTGCCCGACCAGAGCGCCCCACGTTTTTAGGGGGTGACATTCGCCCCTGTTCGCAGAGCCCCGACATGCTCTACTCGACCTCAAGGCTGCGTTTTCCCGCGTCGATGGTTTGATTTTGGACGCTGGCTCGACCGGCCGACAGCAGGGATAGACTTTCGAAGTGGCGGTTCAAGCGCCCTCTTCCAAGGAGTTTGTCGGTCCGTACGACTATCTAATCGTCGGTGCCGGCACAGCCGGTTGCGCGCTCGCACATCGGTTGTCCACGAACGGTGCAACAGTGTTGCTGATCGAGGCCGGCATGGACACTCCGCCAGGTTCGGTCCCCAACGACATTTACGACCTTTACCCGCGCTCCTACTACAACGAGTCATACACGTGGCGTGGGCTCCGGGCACAACAGCTGGGCGGTGGTATGGGCGTGACCAGCCCCTTCACCCAGGCGCGTGTAATGGGTGGCGGGTCGAGCCTCATGGGGATGCTCGCGCTCCGCGGCCTCCCTGATGACTACGACTCTTGGGGCATCCCTGGCTGGTCGTGGTCGGACGTCCTCCCGTATTTTCGCGCGCTCGAAGACGACCGAGATTTCTCTGGTGAGCTACACGGCTCCGGCGGCCCTATCACCATCAGGCGCCACCACGAGCGCGACTGGCCACCTTTTTGCTCTGCCGTGGGCCGGGCCACCGCCAAATTGGGGTGGCCCATGATTGGCGATCTCAACGGAGAGTTTGGCGACGGCTACGGGGCTCTGCCTCTGAGCAGCACGTTGTCCGGTCGGGTCTCCGCCTCCTCTGGGTACCTGGATACGGCCACACGCTCCCGTCCAAACCTCGTCATCAGGTGCGAGACGGTGGCGGAGGGGCTCGAGTTCTCGGGCACCCAATGCGTCGGGGCCTTCGCCGTCAATGAGGATGGTCTGCAGCGCTACCGGGCCAGGCACACCATCGTCTGTGCGGGTGCCCTTCATTCGCCAGCCCTTCTAATGAGATCGGGTATCGGGCCAGCTGACCACCTGAGAACCCTCGGCATTCGGGTGGTGTCCGCCCTTTCTGGCGTAGGCGCCAATCTTCAGAACCACCCCGTGGTCTATTTGGCCTCCCACCTGGTACCTGGAGCTAGACAATCGCCCAGCCTGCGACCCGGGTTCAACACGGCGCTGCGGTTTGGTTCGCACGGCCGTCCCTCTCGCCCAGGAGAACTCCAGATGTTAGTGCTCAACAAGTCATCATGGCACGGGCTCGGGAGTGCGATCGCCGGCCTAGGTATCTGTCTTTTGGCCCCCCTTTCCCGCGGCACCGTGTTGCTGCGGTCTGCGGACCGGGAGCTACCCCTGGACATCCGGTTCCGGATGCTCAGCGAAGCCGCAGATGTCGAGCTCATGGTCGAAGGCTTCGAGACCGCCTGTACGGTCATGCTTGACGACGAAGTCCGAAGTCTCCGCCATGAGACTTTTGCGGCTGGCTACTCCGGCGTAGTACGCCGCCTCAACAAGCCCGGACCGCTCAATGTCGTGCTCACGAATATCCTGTCGCAGCTTCTCGACGGCCCAGACTTTCTTCGCCGCTCGATCCTCAAGTGGGGTATCGCCTCGGGTGATGTCGGTGAAGACCGATTGACGAGCACCTCTTGGCGCCAACGCACCGTACGTTCCAGGAGTTTTGGCACCTACCACCCGGCTGGGACGTGCCGGATGGGCCCGGCTGACGACCCCTCAGTGGTAACTCAGGCCGACGGGCGAGTGATGGGCGTGGAAGGGCTCAGCGTTGTCGACGCGTCAATAATACCTACTATTCCCCGAGCAAATACCTTCGTCCCGGTGCTCATGGTGGCCGAGCGCGCCGCGGACCTGATCCTCGCCCGAGATAAATGAGCAAGGGGCCAAACCCCAAAGCGAGCCGCGCTACCGTCAGCCACCGAGCCAGTAACAGCGCTCACCGCGCCGCAATCCCGGCAATTTGGCGAGCCTCCGCTGGGCTCGCGACGGGTCGGCCGATACATTCAGCCATGCGAACGGCTACTTCGACCAGTTCCGCGTTCGACCTCGACAGAGAACCGTCCGGCAAGTATGGGTTGTCCTCCCAGCCCACCCTCACGTGACCACCCATCGCGATTGCGAGTGGAAGAAGTTTC
>DATKHZ010000522.1:0-2648 GCA_035509995.1 Acidimicrobiales bacterium
GGCTGGCACACCAAAGCCGATGCGTCTGCCCCGGTGCTCATGCCGCCGGTCATTACCGAGGATTTCAAGCCCATCCTTCCCTGCAATTACAACACCACCGCGGGCCAAATAGGCTGTGCTGAACACGCCACACTCGCTGCCGACAAGCAGCTCAATGCCGATGTGAGGGTTATTTTCGGCTTTTTCCGTCGAGACGATGCATCTCTTCGAGACCTGATCACCGCCCAAAAGAGCTGGCTCACTTACCGAGATGCGGACTGCAAGAGCCAGTCCGACATCTACCAAGGCGGGACCGAACAGCCCGTCGTGTTAGTCAATTGCCTCGCTACCGACGACCGCTATCGCCGGCAGGACCTGAAGAGCTTCTTCCTGCTGGCCACCCAGGGCGTCGCAAAGCCTCCGAAATTCCCCTGAAGTCGAAGGAACCGTGAGCCAGCGAACGTCGTTGTCCTGCTCGTACCACGCCAGGAGCCGCCCGAGCCTTCGCTGCGCGTCAAGGTCCTGAGGCAGATGTCCCAACCACTCGGCAGCGTCGTCCATGCCGTCATTGTGGGCCCGAGGCGGCGGGTTGCACTTGACGGCTCAGTCGTAAGTTGGCTAATATCAACATATGGACATAACGACAGGGGTCTTTCGAGCGCTGGCCGACCCGACCCGACGCCAGATCCTCCAGGACCTGCGAGAAGGTGAGCTGACAGCTGGCGACATCGCTTCGCGCTTTACCATCACGCCCTCATCGGTGTCCCGTCACCTCGGGGTGCTGAAGTCCGCTGGGCTGGTCGCCGAGCGGCGGGACGCGAACCGGGTGTACTACACCCTGGTGGAGGATCGTTTGGCGCTTTGTGTAGGCCAGTTCCTCTCCACCGTATGCCCTGAGCAGGTCGTCCTGCGCCAAGTGCGCAAGCGGCGTCGCATGGTCGCCCAAACCAAGCGGAGGGGGCCTGAGAATGCTCACGCGTGAGGTCGACTGCACCATCGCACGGCGACTGCTGGTCAACTATCGGGTCGACCCCGACCTGGTGGCGGCCCAGCTCCCGCACCCGTTCCGGCCCCAGACGGTCTCAGGCTGGGGCGTGGGCGGCGTGTGTTTCATTGCGCTTCAAGATCTACGGCCTGCCGGCGTTCCCGCTGGCCTGGGCTTCAGCAGCGAGAACGTCGCTCACCGCTTCGCCGTCGAGTGGGACGAGGACGACGGCCGCCACGCAGGCGTGTACGTCCCGCGGCGCGACAGCGGATCGCGGATCATTTCATGGTCGGGCGGAAGGGTGTTTCCCGGCCGCCACGGCCTCGCCCGTTTTGAAGTCCAGGACACCGGCACGGACATTGGCATCGAGGTGGTCAGCCGCGACGCCTCAGTTCGTCTCATGGTGACGGCCCATGCGGCCAAGGTTATGACCGGAGAGCTGTTTAGCTCCATTGACGACGCGACTAGCTTTTTTCGGACCGCGCCGCTCGGCTACTCACCCGCTGAGGGCCCAGACTGCTTCGACGGCGTCCGCCTGCTGAGCGAACGCTGGGACGCCGAGCCCGCCTCGGTCAGCGAAATGAGGTCGAGCGTTTTCGACAACAAAACGATGTTCCCTCGGGGGACGTGCACCCTCGATTCTGCGCTTATCATGCGCAACCTCTCCGTCCGTTGGGCTTCTCAAGGCCGGCTTCATCCTCGGTCCTTGGTTCGCGCCGGGTGAAGGCTGTGGACACGACCCGGCATTCTTGACAGAACTGGCTGATCTGGGCGGGCGCTAGGTCCCAAGGGAGAGCCTCAGGATTTGACCATCGCGTATTCAGCGTCATTTACCCTGCAGGTAGGCCCTGATGCCGTCGATGTACCGCTTGGTCGCAGCCTTTTGGACCTGGCGAGCGAGTGGGCCCTCTAGCCGGTTAGGAGGTCGGCGGGGCGGGAGAACGCCACGATCTCGGAACGCCAGCGCACGAATGCGGGCCCGTGCGCGATCCTGGGAACAGCGATGTTCGAGCGCTTCACTCACGAGTCCCGCCGGGTCCTGGTGCTGGCCCAGGAGGAAGCGCGCCTGTTGAGCCATAACTTCATCGGTACCGAGCATCTCCTTCTCGGTCTTATCCGTCAGGGCGACGGCGTGGCGGCTCATGCCTTGGCGTCTCTCGGTATCCGACTGGAAGCCGTGCGGGCGGCGGTAGAAGAGACGATCGGGCCAGCTGGAGCTTCGATAACTGGCTCCCCACCTTTTACCCCGCGTGCCAAGAAGGTGCTAGAGCTGTCGCTTCGTGAGGCGCTCCAACTGGGCCATAACTACATAGGTACTGAGCACATCCTCTTGGGCCTTGTCCGCGAAGGTGAGGGCGTGGCAGTCGAAGTGCTCGTACGGCTCGGTGCCGACGTATGGTGCGTCCGCCAGGAGGTGATCGGACTGCTGGACGGCACCCATGTCCCTGGTCCAGATCGTGAGGGTGCTGGCGGCCCCGCGCCGCTGGTAACTCCTCGTTGCAACCGCTGCGGTGCAGAGTTGTCGGAGTCCGCTCGTTACACCCGGATCGAAGCTGCCCCAAGCAACGACGCGGTCGAGGGACAAGGTCCATTGAGCATGACCGTGTTCTACTGCGGGCGATGCGGGACCTTTCTGGTGGGGGACGTGGAGACGGCCCGGAGCTGATCCGAGATGTGTCCGATG
>DATKHZ010000523.1:0-2354 GCA_035509995.1 Acidimicrobiales bacterium
GAGCACTCCACGGCCGGAGGTCCCGTCGACCGGTCGTCCCATTAGCTCGATCCGCCCCGAGGTAGGTTCCTCTAGTCCCACCAGCAGCCGGCCCAGGGTGGACTTACCGCAGCCGCTTTCGCCCACGATCCCCAGCGTGGAGGCTGCCTCCACGACGAGGCTCACCCCCCGCAGGGCGCGGACGGGCGGCCCTCGCCTTGAGGGGTACTCCTTCACCACGTCCGTGGCCTTGATGATCAGCTCTGCCATTCGTCCGGGGCCCTCCAGCAAGCGGCGAACGACCCGAGGCCCCGGTCGAGCAGGGGCGGCTCCTCCTCGGCACAACGGTCCACCCGGAACGGGCACCGGGGTCGGAACGGGCAGCCGCGTTCGAGCCGGCTCGGGTCCGGCGGCGTGCCTCCGATCTGCGTGAGCGGTTGACGATGCCCGGTCCCGGCATGGGGCAGCGAACCGAGCAGGGCCAACGTGTAGGGATGGCTCGGCCGGGCGAAGAGCCGGCGAGCCGGCGCCCGTTCGACCACCCGCCCCGCGTACATAACTACCACGTTGTCGACGATCCGGGCCACGACCCCCAGGTCGTGGGTGACCCACACCACGGCCATACCTGTGCGCGCCTGGACATCTTCGACTAACTCCAAGATCTGCTGCTGGATGGTCACGTCCAGGGCGGTGGTCGGCTCGTCGGCGATGAGCAACCGGGGGGAAACGGAAAGCGCGATGGCTATCATTACCCGCTGCACCATTCCCCCCGAGAGTTCGTGAGGGAAGGCCCGGCCTACGCGCTCCGCGCCGGGAAGGCCCACCTGGCCCAGGACCTCCTGGCAGCGGGCCAAGGCGGTCCGACGGTCAACGCCGTGGGCGCGCAGGGTTTCCACGATCTGTGTGCGCACCCGCAAGAGCGGGTTCAGCGACGTCATCGGGTCCTGGTAGACCATCGCGATCTCGGCTCCGCGGACCTTCTGCAGCCTTTTGTCATCGAGCCGGCTCAGATCTTGCCCAGCGAAGGTGATCGTCCCACCCAACAAACGGACAGGCGGGTCGGGGAGGAGCCGCAGTACTGAGAGGACCGTGAGGCTCTTGCCCGAGCCACTCTCGCCCACGATGCCGAGCTTCTCGCCGGGAAATACTTCCAGGTCGACCCCGCGGACGATCTCGTGGTCGTGGCGGTGCTCCGATGTGCCAACGCGCACACCACGAAGGGTCAGCAGCGGCTCCCTCGCCCCGCTGGGCTGGCTCATCTGGGCTCGCTCATCTGGGCTGGCTCATGGGGGGCCCCGCCTGGGATTGTTCGTGTGGCTCGCTCATCTGGACTGGGTCATGTGGCTGGGTCATATCGTGGGCAGAGGCGTCCGGACCAGTAGCCGCGTCGGGGTAACGAGGCCCCCCGCCGGTGGGTGCAGGGATAGCGGCAGTGGCCCCGCGCCCGGCGTTACCGAGCCCAGCACGCTGGGCCTGGCCGCGCCCGTGCAAGAGGGGATGGTGGCTGGGATCCCGTGCAGCGTGAGGAAACCGATCACCGCGAACACGAGCGCCTCCTTGGCTGCTTCCGGTACGCCGAAGTCGTCGATCCTCCTCAGAGGGACTCCGGGCAGACGGTCCTCGAGCTCGCCCATGAGCACGGGGTTGCGCGTGCCACCGCCGGCGACGACAAGCTCACGGAGGTGGAAAGGACGAAGCGCCATGGCCACCATCTCTGCGCTGGCCACCGTGATCGAGGCCAACAGGTCTGCGCCGGTGATGTCTCGGCCTTCTGGCAACCGGCTGGCCACATAGCCGAAATTGAAGTACTCCTTGCCCGTGGACTTAGGGGGCGGCAACGAAAAATAGGGGTCGTCCAGCAAGCGGTCGACCAGGTACCTGTCTGGCTGGCCCGCTGCAGCCAGCGCGCCGTCACGGTCAAAGTTCTCCTCGCCGTCGGTCAGGGCCTGTACAAAGACGTCCATCAACGCGTTGGCCGGCCCGATGTCAAAGGCAATAGGCGGCCGGTCCGGCCCGACAACCGTGACGTTGGCGATCCCGCCCAGGTTGAGGGAACCCGCCGTCGCAGACGGGTGAGAGCCCAACAGCAGCACGTCGAGCAGGCTGGCAAGGGGAGCACCGTGGCCACCGCACGCGATGTCGCGGTTGCGGACATCACTGACGACGGCGGCACCGGTGAGCTCGGCGATCCAGGCGGGCTCTCCCAGCTGCAAAGTCCCCCGGGCAACGTCGCCGTCGACCCAGTGGTAGACGGTCTGGCCATGCGAGCACACAACGTCTACCGGGCCATGACGGTCGACGAGACCCTTAGCCACACTGGCGAAAAACTGCCCTATTTCTACATCTAAACGGCATACCTGCTCGATCGTGGAGGC
>DATKHZ010000524.1:0-2679 GCA_035509995.1 Acidimicrobiales bacterium
CCCGCCGGCGCGGGTTGAGGGAGGCGTACGGATCCTGGAACACCATCTGAAGCGACCGGAGCCGGGGAGGCCGGGTGGCTCTTCCCATCGGTTCGACCACCTCCCCCCGGTACGTGACCTGGCCGGCGGTGGGGGCGACGAGCCCAACCGCAGCGCGACCAAGCGTCGATTTCCCACACCCGGACTCGCCTACCAGCCCTACGATCTCCCCTGCTCCCACAGTGATGCTGGCACCGATCACCGCCCGCACGGGAGCCTCGCCACGACGCGCGTACGCGACGTCAACGTCCTGCATTGCCAGCAACGGTCCGGCGTTATTGGGCCCAACGCTCATATGTCGCCAACTTCCGCCACGTCAGACGAATGCCCGTGGAGGGGGTCGATGTCACATGCCAGCCACCGCCCGTCCTCGACCGGCCGCAAGGTGGGCACGACAAGGTGACAACTTTCCCTCGCCCAAATGCAGCGGGGATGGAAGGTGCAACCACCTGGCATCGTGTCCAGGCTGGGCGGGGCGCCCTGGATGGGCACCATCGGGGCGCCGGCTTGCGACGCGCCGGGCAGCGAACGCATGAGGCCCTCGGTATAGGGGTGCCGGGGTTGGCCCAGTACGGAGGCCGTGGCGCCGTACTCGGCCACCTTGCCGCCGTACAGGATGCAGATCCGGTCCGAAATGGTCGACATCACCCCGAGATCGTGCGTGATGATCATGACCGAGACCCCGCGTTCTCGCCGGAGCTGGTCCAAGAGGCGCAAGATCCCTGCTTGCACGGTGACATCGAGGGCGGTGGTCGGCTCGTCGGCGAGAAGTAGCCGCGGCTCGCAGGCCAGAGCCATGGCAATTGCGATGCGTTGCCGCATCCCGCCTGAAAACTGGTGCGGGTGGGCGGAAAGGGCCGATCCGGGGTCGGGGATCCGGACCGCGTCGAGCATTTCGATGGCGCGCTGGCGGGCTTGCTCCTGCGAAAAACCCAGATGAGCTCGGACGTGCTCGGTCATCTGGACCTCGATCCGCAGCAAGGGGTGGAGGGAAGTTGCCGGGTCCTGGGACACCAGGGCTACCTCCCTGCCCCTGACGTCGCGTAGCTGCTTCCGGCTGAGCCCGAGGAGCTCGCGTCCCTGGAAGCGAACACTTCCAGACGTGCGCGCCCCGATTGGAAGCAGCCCGAGAAGTGAAAGCGCGGTAATGGTTTTCCCCGACCCGCTTTCGCCCGCGACGCCGAGGATCTCGCCCTCTCCGATCGAGAACGACACACCGTCCACCGCCCTCCTCATGCCGCGGGCCGTGCGGAGCGCCACGGTGAGGTTCTCGACCTCCAAGACCGGTGCCGCGCTCATTTGCGGATCATCCGGGCCGTGCGCGGGTCAAGCATGTCGCGCAAGGCATCTCCGATGAAGTTGAAGGCGAGGACCACGGTCAGGATGGCAAGCCCGGGGAACAGGCCGAGCCACCAGAGGTTGAAGTTCTGGACGCCCTCGGACACCATGGCCCCCCATTCAGCCGTCGGTGGCTTAGCGCCGAGGCCGAGGTAGGAAAGGCCCGAAAGCAGCAGCACTGCGTTGCCGACGTCGAGGGCGGCGAGCACGAATATAGGCCCCGCAATGTTCGGCCTGAGCTCCACCCAGATCGTGCGCCAAGAGGAACTGCCCAATAGGCGGGCCGAGGTCACGTACTCCGAGGAGCGTGCCGACAGCACCAGCGCCCTGGTCAAGCGGGCGTACGACGGCCAAGACACGACGATGACGGCGAGGACGGCGTTGCTCAGCGAGGCACCCAGGGCGGCGGCGACAGCCAAGGCAAGGATGATGCCGGGGAAGGCGAACACCAGGTCGGCGATGCGCATTATCACTGCGTCGACGGCGCGGCCGAAAAAGCCTGCCGCGGCGCCGAGAGCCGAGCCTACGGTCATCGCTACGAGCACCAGAAGGACGGCCAGGGGCATCGAAAGGCGCGCCCCGTACAGGACGCGGGAGAACACGTCGCGGCCGAGCTCGTCGGTCCCGAACAGGTACAGGTGCGACGGGGCCGCCCCCAGCGGGGCGAACTGGTTGTCCGGTGAGAAAGGCGCCAGTTCGGGAGCGAATATGGCCACCAGCGCCCAGGCCGAGATGGTGACCATGCCGATGACGGCAAGAGGCTGGCGCCAGGGCGGCCGGAGAGCTGCCCTGTCCTTGCGGGTGAGGCGGTCTTGGCTCGGCCCGGGCTCCCGCCCGGGCGGGCCAGCATCGGGGACCAGGGCGCCGGCGCTGATCAACGGAGCTCGATCCGGGGGTCGAGGATGCTGTAGAGCAGGTCGACGAGCAGGTTGATGAGGATATAGACAATGGCCACGACGATGCTCACTCCGGTGATGGCGGGCAGATCCAAGTTCGTGGCGCTCAGGTAGGCGTACTGGCCGATGCCAGGCCAGGAGAAGATGTTCTCGACCAGCACCGTGCCCGAAAGCAGGTTCCCGAAGGCCAGGCCGGCCACGGTGGCGATGGAGAGCAGAGCCGGCCGCATTACGTGGCGGCGGATGACCGTCCACTCCGACAGCCCTTTAGCGCGGGCGGCCCGGACGTAGTCGTTGTTTATGACCTCGAGCACCGAGGCGCGAGTGAAACGAAGCACGGTGCCCACTGTGAAGAGGCCGAGGACCATCCCGGGCATGACAAGGTGCTGGAGGGCATTGAAGAAAA
>DATKHZ010000525.1:0-6008 GCA_035509995.1 Acidimicrobiales bacterium
GCCCAGCTGCGCGCTAAGGACGCGGTCGAGAGGATGGCCGCGATCGTCGACCGCGCCGGCCTTTCGCACGACGCCCTCATATTGGAGATCACCGAGACCGTGCTGATGGACGAGAGGACAGGGGCCGCCAACAAGTTGGCCGCTCTCCGTTCGCTCGGGGTGCGCCTGGCGGTCGATGACTTCGGGACGGGGTACTCGTCGCTCCTTTACCTCCGGCGCTACCCGCTGGACATGCTGAAAATCGACCGGAGCTTCGTAGCAGGCCTGGTCGACAACGCCGAAGATGCCACCATCGTCGATGCGGTCGTGAGGCTCGCGCATTCCTTCGGCCTGCAGACGGTGGCTGAGGGAGTGGAAACCGCGGAACAGCTCAGGCTGTTGCGGGTCCTCGGTTGCGACATGGGGCAGGGCCACTTCTGGGGGAGGCCTTTGCCGCCAGAGACGCTGCTGAGCCGTTTGCTGGCCGATGGGCCGTCGCCCTACGTGGACCTGACGCCCCTGGGGTAACTGAACACCGAGTTGCCAGAGAAGGTGGCGCTGGGCCCCTTAGGGCCACTACGGTGGTGGCATGTTCAAAAAGCTGCTATTCCTCGCCCTGATCGTCGGCGTTGGCTTCCTCGCCGCGAAGAAACTGCGGGCTGCATAACTGAGGGCCGGCCGAGGTCGTCGAACGGCCTCGGCAAGGTCCTTCTTGCTCAGACTTCCACTGGCGCCGCGGTTGAGCGACGTCTGGCGATGAAAGCTATGCCCAAGAGCAGCCCGAGGAGCAGAAGGGCGCTCCCGGCACCCAACAGTCCGGCACGCAGGGGGCGGTGCCCGTCCGGGGTCACCACCATGACCTCCGAGAAACGCAGCACCGGCCAACCTCGCATCTGGGCTATCCGTCTTAGGGCGCGGTCAGGGTTGACCACCACCGGGTTGCCAACGGCTTCGAGCATCGGCAGATCGGTGGCCGAGTCGCTGTAGGCCCAGCTCTCGGTCAGGTCGAGGTTGTCCCGCTCGGCGATCAGGCGGATCGTCGCCGCCTTTTGCGGCCCGTAGGTGTAATTGAGCAGCTGGCCCGTGTAGCGGCCGGCGCTTACCGCGGCCTGGCTGGCGATGGCCTCCTCGGCCCCGAGGTAGCGGGCCAAGGGTTCGACGATCTCCTCGGGGGCCGCCGATACGATGTAAACGGGGCGCCCCTCGTCCTTGTGCTTCGCTATCAGTTCGACAGCTTCTTTGTAGGTGATCGGCCCGACAACCTGGTTCAAGGTGTCGGCCACTATGCGCTTGACCCGCTCTTGCTCCCAACCCTCGGTGAGGGCCAACATCCGTAAGCGCAACCGTTCGAGAGCCTCCGGGCGCGCCCCGAAGCGCAAGAAGAGCGCCTGCCCCCACAGGCCTTTCGCCAGGATGCGGCGGGTGACAAGCCCCTCCCGGTAGAACGGGCGAGAAAACGCGATGAGCGACGCCTTGGCAATAACTGTCTTGTCGAGGTCGAAAAAAGCGGCCGCCCGCGCCGTGCCGTTTGTTGCCGTACCTCCCTGGGGCTCTGTACCGCCCGTACCTCCCTGGGGCTCTATACCGGCAGTCTGCCACCGCCGGCGGGTTTGTACGGGGAGTGGTGGGACTAGCATCTGGGGGTGCGCGACGACCGTGGCCGCCCCAATCCCGACATCGAGCAGATCGACGGCAAGATGTTCCAGCTCTTCGCATTGGTCGTCGAAGCCCTTGCCGCCGCCACGGACGCCCTTCTGTCTGGGGATAAGCACGTCGCGGCTGTGTTGTCGGGCCGCGACGAGCTTGTTGACAACGTCTACAACGACGTCGAACGCCTGGTCAACCGAGCAGTGGCGCTGGAGGCACGCGACAAGAAGGACCTGCGCTTTCTCCTAACCGCGCTGCGGGTGGTGCCCGAGCTCGAGCGAAGCCACGAGCTTGCCGAGCACATAGCACGGCGGGCTGCCTACGGCCTCGGGGCCGAGCTCACGCCGCGGGCCAGGGGCCTGATCGACCGCATGGGCAAGGTGGGCATGACGATGTGGCGCAAGGCCGCCGACTGCTGGTACGACAAGGAAGGAAAAGCATTCGGCGAGATCGCACAGCGCGACGAAGAGATGGACGAGCTGCAGACGGTGCTTGTGAGCGAGGTCGCCGCGTCCGGAGCACCCTCCTCGGTCGCGATGGAGCTCGCTCTGGTCGCACGCTTCTACGAACGGTTGGGCGACCACGCGGTCAATGTGGCCCGTATGGTTTCCGCCTTCCACGAAGACGCCGACCGCCAGCGGGATCTCGACTCCGGGACGGGTAGAAGGTAGGCCAAGCTGCTACGGTGGCGGGGTCATTGGTAGGCCTTATCTGGCTGGGCCTCAGCTAGATGGGCAGGACAGGGAGGATCTCGGTCGATGGAACTCGGTCTCGAGGTAGACGACAGCCGGCGACCCTACACGGTCCTGGCGGTCAATGGGGAGGTCGACGTCTATACCGCCCCTCGGCTGCGGGAGAAGCTGGTCGAGCTGGTAAGCCAGGGCAAGCACCAGATTGTGGTGGACCTGGAGGGCGTGGACTTCCTTGACTCGACGGGCCTGGGCGTGCTGGTCGGCGGCCTGAAGCGGCTGCGTAGCCACGACGGGGACCTTACGCTGGTCTGTACGCACCAGAGGATCCTCAAAGTCTTCGAGATCACGGGCTTGACGAAGGTCTTTTCGATCTACGGCACGGTCGACGAAGCCGTCGCTGAGTAGTCCCTGCGTTGCCGGCTCCAGTCATGCAGCGCGCTTTAGTGCTGGAGCTGGACGTACCGTCCAGCCCCGAGTACATAGCGATCGTCCGCCTCGTTGTGGCTTCGGTGGCGTCCTCGCGACGGGCGCTGGCTGACGAACGGATCGATGACCTGAAGCTCGCCGTCTCCGAGGCCTGCACCAACGCGATCGAGGCCAACAGGTCCATCAGGCCGAACGCCTCCGTTCACGTCGAGATCTGGGAATCGCCCGACCGTCTCGAAGTGACCATCGAGGACAGCGGGCCGGGCTTCGACCCCGACAAGCTGGCGTTCCCCCCGCCCGTCACCGACCCGGAGCGGCTCAATTTTGAGCGGGGCCTCGGGATACCGCTCATCAAGACCCTGGTCGACTCGGCGAACTTCGTCCGCACGGAAAGTGGCACGTCGGTGCGTATGACGGTCTTCGGCGGCCCAGCGAACGGGGACGATACGGCCACTATCTACATGGACGTCTCCAAGCTGCCTGGCCTCCCAGACGCCGAGTGAGGCTCGTTTGGCGGTTCTCTACGACCTCGGAGCCAGGGAAAAGAGCTGCTGTCGCATTGTCGAGCTTCGGTGAGGCCGACTATGGTCCCTATGCCCTCCCGGCATCTCCGGGTGGGCCCATAAAGGAGAGGTTCTGATGCGTCAATACGTCGTCGCCAGCACAGGTTCTGGTGGCTACCTGGCGTTCCATCTGAGAGGGGCCGAATGGGCTTGGCTCTTCTTCGCCCTGGCGTGTGCGCTCGTATCGCTCGTGACGGCGCTGGTGCTTATGCGCAAGGTCCTGGCTGCTGACGAGGGGACACCCGCGATGCGCGAGATCGCCCACGCGATCCAGGAGGGTGCCTCGGCCTACCTGAAGCGACAGTACAAAACGATCGCCCTGATCGTGGTGCCCGTGGCTGTTTTCGTGTTCGTCACGTCGACCAAGGTCGTCGACACGCAAACCCATCACACGGTGCTCGGCTTCGTGCCCTCGGGCATCTTCCGGACGATTGCGTTCCTCGTGGGTGCTAGTTTTTCCGGCCTCACCGGCTTCATCGGGATGAGCACAGCGGTGAGGGGCAACGTCCGTACTGCGGCCGGAGCCCGTTCAGGGTCGCTCCCCGCAGCGCTCAAGGTCGCCATCCGCACCGGCGGTGTCACCGGCCTGTTCGTGGTGGGTTTCGGCCTGCTCGGTGCCACCGTGATCGTCATGCTGGCCCAGCACTCGGCGACTGCGATCCTGATCGGTTTCGGCTTCGGGGGCTCGCTGCTCGCGCTGTTCATGCGTGTCGGCGGCGGCATTTTCACCAAAGCGGCGGACGTCGGGGGCGACCTGGTGGGCAAGGTCGAAGCGGGGATCCCCGAAGACGACCCCCGCAATGCGGCCACGATCGCCGACAACGTGGGGGACAACGTTGGCGACTGTGCCGGCATGGCGGCCGACCTCTTCGAGTCCTACGGCGTGATCCTCGTCGCCAGCCTGATCCTCGGGAACTTCGGTTTCACCAGCATCCACAAGTTGCCCGCTCTTGGGATCACTTTCCCCTTGATCGTGATGGGCTTGGGCATCCTTGCCTCGATTGTCGGTATTTTCATGATCCGGGCGACGCCGCGCGACCGTACCGCGATGGCGCCGATCAACAGGGGCTTTTTCCTCGCTGCGGTCCTCACCGTGATCGGGACGTTCTTTGTGGCCCAGTTCTACGTGCACGATCTAAAGGTCTTCTGGGCGGTCTTCGCCGGCGTGGTGCTGGGCCAGGTGCTGTCGAAGGTCACCGAGTACTACACCTCGACCGAGACTTCGCCCGTTGCCGAGATCGCCGAGTCGACCCTTACCGGCCCCGCTACAACGGTCCTTGCGGGTATCGGTGTGGGCCTCGAGTCCTCTGTGGCGGCCATCCTCGCCATCATCGTTGCCCTGGCGGTTGCGGTAGGCCTGGGGAACGGCAACCTGCAGCTGTCTTTGTACCTGGTGTCCCTCATCGGGATAGGCCTCCTGTCGACGACGGGGATCGTCGTTTCCCAGGACACCTTCGGCCCGGTGTCCGATAATGCGGCCGGCATCGCAGAAATGAGCGGGGAGTTCGAGGGCGAGCCGGAGAAGATAATGGTGAGCCTCGACGCGGTCGGCAACACGACCAAGGCGATAACCAAAGGCGTCGCCATTGGCTCAGCCGTGATAGCCGCCGTGGCCCTGTTCGCGGCGTTCATACAGACGATCGGAGAGCAGTTAAACCTCCATGCAACCGGGAACCAATTGTTCCAGCAGGTCGCGACGGAGATAAACGTCGCCAATCCAAAGACGTTCATCGGCATGCTGATCGGGGGGTCGATAGCGTTCCTCGCCTCTTCGTTCCTGATCCGCGCCGTCGGCCGCTCCGCCGGGACCGTGGTGGAGGAGGTGCGCAAGCAGTTCAGGGAACACCCCGGCATCATGAGCGGTACCGAAAAGCCCGAGTACGGCCGTGTCGTCGACATCTGCACGCAAGCTTCCTTGCGCGAGCTCGCGACCCCGGCCTTGCTTGCAGTGCTCATGCCGGTGGTCGTCGGCTTCGGCATCGGGTACCTTGCCCTTGGGGCGTTCCTGGCCGCGGCCATCCTGACTGCGCAGCTGATGGCGAACTTCCTCTCCAACACCGGCGGCGCCTGGGACAACGCGAAGAAGTACATCGAGGAAGGCCACTATGGAGGGAAAGGGTCCGATTCCCACAAGGCTGCTGTCATCGGCGACACCGTGGGCGACCCGTTCAAGGACACCGCCGGCCCCGCCCTCAACCCGTTGATGAAAGTCATGAACCTCGTGAGCCTGCTCATTTTGCCGGCCGTCATCACTACTCAGCACGACACCGCAGAGCGCTACACGGTCGCCGGGATCGCCTTGCTGGTAATACTGGGTGGCATAGCGTTCTCCAAGCGCAAGGTCACCAGCCTTGCCGGCCCCACCGGTACCGGTCGCGTCCCGGCGATCGGTTCGCCGGCTGTGGGCCCCGAGGTGGTCGGCAGCCCAGAGGTGCTTGCCGGATCGGCGGCACCGGCCGCAGGGCTGAGCGCGTCGCGCCCGCCGCTGCCGGCCCGAGGTAAGGACTAAATGCCCAAACCGCTTGTCATTGTTGAGTCCCCCGCAAAAGCGAAGACGATTGCCGGCTTTCTAGGGAGCGGCTACATGGTGGAGCCGTCCATAGGTCACATCCGTGACCTGCCGAGCGATGCGGATGAAATCCCGGCGTCGTTCAAGGGGGAACCCTGGGCACGGCTCGGGGTCGACGTCGACAACGGTTTC
>DATKHZ010000526.1:0-14444 GCA_035509995.1 Acidimicrobiales bacterium
GTTGTCGCTGTCGCTATGGTCCAGCTTCCCGTTATGGTCCAGCAACTTGGGCTCGTCAGGGCCACCTTCAACTTGGACCGAGGGCTCCCACGGGCTGACAGAAGGCCCGGGTAATAGGACGGCCATAGGCGAACAAGCTTAGCGCTTTACAAACAATTGCAAAAGTAACCGCCGGAAGGGTTTCTGAATTACTCCGCCGCTAAATATTATGGCTTCCAACTATAGGGCCATAATGAACCCGGCAAAGACGCCTCAGGGCCGGAAGATCATGAGCGCAAGCGCAACGAGGAACAAGATGTCACAGAAGGCGGCCGAGCGGCTCGCGATCCTGCCGGCTCGTGCGAAGCGGACGGCCAGGGAGGACCGAGCCGCAGAGGACGCCTCGGGGTTGTCCGACCTCAATAGGACCACTTGCATCTGGTGCAGCGACGGCACGACAAGGCTGCCGGCGACGAGCGTCGCGGCCAGCCACACTGCCAGCGCACCGAAGACCCACGGCTGGTCGAAGCCCTTCCCGTTGGGCTGAGCTGCTAGGGCTCCCGCGCCGAGGAAGGGGACCAACAGGAGGAGACCCCAAAGGCGCGCAGGGTGGGCGAAGTACCGGCGCAACTCTTCGGTCTCGCCGTCCCGCTCTACGCTTGCGCTGCTCGTGGGTCGTCCGGCTTGGACAACGTCCTCTGCGACCACGGCCTCCTCTACGACCACCACCTCCTCTGCGGCGCCTGGGACATCTTCAGCCTCTACGCCGCCTGGGACGTCCTCAACGTGGCTGGTCGCCGTCTCGTACACCGTCCCCGAGACCTCGTACACCGTCCCTGATGCCTCGTCGGCCCTCCCAGTTGCCATGTCAACAGTCCCTGGTGTCTCGTCCTGGAGGCGATCGTCTGGCAGATAGGCATTGGCGGCGTACGTGCCCGCAAAGCCGATGCTCCCAAAGCCGGCGATCGCAGCGAGCGCGTGCAAGAACACGAGCGAGTAAAACAGGGCGTTCCGCCCAAAACCGGTGGTCCCAAGGAGCAGCTGCAGGGCTAACACGGTGTCAAATATATGGGCTGCCACCAGGCGGTCCCGCCGTGTTGCCACGCGAGGCCTGGCGAGCCCTGCGATCATCGCACTATGCGACCCACGGCGCTGCTGGTCATGGCGGCACTCACGACGGCGCTCGCAGCGGGCGCTAGTGCGTGCGGCGGCTCGCCAGCTACCACTCCGACTGCCACTCGTTCGACGGCAGCGATCACCACTACCCGGGCGACAGCCACCACAGCCCAGGCGACAACCACGACGGCACAGGCGACAACCACCACGTCCACAACCACCACGACGACGATCGTGACCACCACGACGACCGCGTCGACGACAGCCGCCCCTCCCAAGCCGACGACGACCGCCCGTTCCAAGCCGACGACGACCGCCCCTCACAGGCCGACGACGACCTGGGTGGCGACTTCGTTGGCCCCGACGTCGTCGCAGGCGGCTTACGCCATCGTTGGTGCCTGGTCTGAGGGCAACCGGAAGCTGGCTCTCGCGGACGCGACGCCCTCAGCGGTATCCGCGCTCTTCGCCCACGCCTACCCGCCGGGCGGACCGCAGTACCGGGGGTGCAGCAGCCCTCCGGGCAACCAGCCGTCCATCTGCGTGTGGAGGTCGGGCAACGCCCTCCTTTCTCTCACGGTGAGCCCCTTCCCGAAGGGATGGGCAGTAACAGGCGCCCAGCTGGAGAACTGAGCGTCGCGCGCAAGCGGCTCGGGCCTGACAGAATGGGCCAGGATGCCGCTACAAGGTACTTTCGACGTTCTTGACTTCAGCGCCGTGCTGGAACTGATGGCCGATCGCGCCATGACTGGTCGGCTGCACGTACGCGGGCGCTCCTTCGCAGCGAACCTTTTCTTCGTCGATGGAATGATCGTGGGCGCCGACCAGTCTGAGCACCAAGCCGCCGCAGTTGCCGGCGACGTCGCGCAGCGAGCCCAGGAAATCTGCTTCGAGCTGCTCGACACGGACCGTGGGAACTTCGAGTTCCACCCGGGCAAAATGAACCCCCCCGTCGGAGGGACGGCTTTGAAGGTGACAGAGGCGATGGACCACGCCCGCATGCGCCTCGCCGAATGGCAGGAGCTTCAGGCGCTTATTCCCTCGCTCGACGTCCAGCCTCGTCTCGTCACCGAACTGGATCCTGGCCAGGTAACTCTCGACCGGGAACAGTGGCGCGTGCTTACTGCCGTCGACGGCCGGAGGAACCTGCGGTCCATCTCCAGAGCGCTCAACCTCTCGGACTTCGAGGTCTGCCGGGCAATGAAGGAGCTGCTCACGGCGAAAGTGATCGAGCTGGACATAAGGTCCGCCACGGTAGCTGGGCTTATCGAGGGCGAAGTCCCGCTGGCGACCGAGCACGTCACCATCAATGGCAAGCGCGCTACCCGCCTGAGAGCCGAGCGTGCCCACACCAAGACCGGCCTCGCAAGTCCGGGGGAGGAGGGCCCGGGAGCCCAAACTATCGTGATCTCCCCGACCAAAGCCCATCGTGATGCCTCTGGCGCCTCCACGGGGGGCACCGGTGGCGACGTGCAAGGTGACCTCTAGGGCGCCAGGGGACGAACACGCTCGACGGGACGAACACGCTCGACGCGACCAACACGCTCCAGCGGACGAACACGCCCGAGGTAGGACGGAGGGCCCGGGCCTGCTAGGTCAGGTCCTTCTTGTAGAGCCTCCAGACCTTGTAGCGCCTGCCGCCCATGTCCTCGAGCTGCTTGTTGATGCGGCTGTTGGTGGCGAGGGTCCAAGAGGCTTCGGCTACCTCCATGCCGTCCGCGTAGAGCCGGTTGACAACCTCGGAATAAAGGAGCGGGCCGAGGCCGGTGCTTTGGACGTCGGGACGGACGCCGAGTGCTATCACTCGGACCTGTTTCAATTTCTTGACGCCGAACAGAAGCGGCACCCAGCCGGTAGGCAATAGGCGGCCGCTGCGCACTTTCAGCATCAACTGGTTGGCGTCCGGTACGGCCAGGCAGACGGCCACCGGGTCTCCGTCGCGCTCCAGGGCAAAGATCCAGCGAGGGTTGACCAAGGTCTTCAGCTGCTTGGCGAGGTGCTTGAGTTCGGCCTCGGGCATCGGTACGAAGCCCCAATTGTGCTGCCAGGTGGTGTTGTAAAGCTCAAAGAAACGGCCCACTTCGGCGTCGAAGTCGGCCATGTTCATCTCGCGCACCTGCACCTTGGACCGTTCCCGCAAGCGCTCGAGCGTGCGGCGTTGCCGTTCCGACAGATCTGTCGAGTCCCGCCGGAACTGGTAACCGTAGAGGTCCATAACCTGGTCCCAGCCACCCCCGACCCACAATGATTCGTAATAAGGCGGGTTCTGGAGGGTCAGGAGCGTTGCTGGCGTACCAAAACCTTCGACCAGGAGCCCGATCTCGTCATTGGTGGTGAAGTTCCCCGGTCCCACCGCCACCTGTGCTCCCTGGCGGCGCGACCAGTCGAGGGCAACCTCGAAAAGTGACCCTGCCACCTCGCTGTCATCGACCGAGTCGAAGAAGCCCACCCAGGCCCAGGCCTCGCCCTGGCGTTCGTTGAAAAGCGAGTCGATGCACGCCCCGATCCGGCCGACTGCTTTGCCATCCCGGTGCGCGGTCCAAAGCGACCAACGCTGGTGCGCGCCGGCCGGGTGGCGACGGGACAACCTGTCATAGACGCTGAGCCGCAGCGGAGGCGCCCAGTTTGGGTCTTGGCCATGCAAGCGGAAAGGCAGGTCCACGAAGACCCGTTTGGCGAGCAGCCTGTTGGCCGGGCGGACTTCTGTGCCAGCCATCGGCCGTTACGTTAGCGCTCGCCGGCGCCCAGGAGCCGGTTGCGAGGAGAGCCGTGCCAGTCGCGTTCGAGGGCGGCAGCCAGCACCTCGGCCGATGTTTTGGTCGGCTGCCAGCCGAGGATCTGGTGGGCCTTAGCCGCAGAAACCGCCAGGGGGCCGCCGATCAGCGCCGCCCGGTCAGAGCCAAACGGCGTGATCCCAAGTTGCTTCGTCAGCTCGGACATGCCGACCAGGACGCGGCGGGGCAACTCGATCACACGGCTGTGCGCGAGCTCGGCCACGTCGGCGGCGCCCAGCCAGTCGTCCGTCGCAAGGTTGACCACCTGGCCATCGACACCCCCGACGGCACCGCCATCGGCAAGCAGCGAGTGGCCCGTGGCCAAGATTCCCTCGACGGCATCGGCTTCGTCCAGCCATTGCAACGCCTGGCCCGCGCCGGCAACGGCGGGGACGGCCCAGCGGTAAGCGCGAACGGCTCGGGCAACCCTGGCGTCGGCGTGGGGGCCGAGCACCGCAGACAGACGCACCACGGCCCAGCGCCCCGCCAGCTCCGCGCAGGCCAGTTCCGATGCCAGTTTTTGCTGGGCGTACGGGCACTCGAGGTTCGGGCGTGGCTTGTGGGTTTCGGCCATTGGCAGCGGGTTGTCCGGCCAAGCTCCGTACACCGACACCGACGAAGCGAACACAAACGCACCCGGGCGGGCGAGGAGCATGTTGCGCGTGCCCTCGACGTTTGCGGCGTGCATTTCCAATGCCCCGGTGACGCTCCGGCTTTGCCAGACCTGGGCCGCGAGGTGGTACAGGAGGTCCACGCCTTCGAGGGCGCTCCGCGCTGTCGGCGTGCTGAGGTCGGCCCGAGTGTGGGCAAACCGGGCTGTGCCCCCACCGCCGGGGCGCGCCAGCGCCCGGCGTGCAACGGAGCGGACTTCTTCCACCGCGGGGTCTTGGACGAGGCGCTCGAGCAATTGCCCCCCCAGGTGTCCAGTTGCGCCGGTGACGCCGACGACGAGGCGCCTCGGCATCACCAATCGCCAGAGCCCGCGTTGTCTCCCTGAGGTCCTTGGGGTCTCATACCACCGGGCTGGCTGCGGTCTTTTCGCCCCGCAGGACGCTCATCAGCGCGCCGCGTCCGGCGTCGACGACGCCGTCGCGGGCGATCTCTTCAAAAGCTGCCAGAGCACGGTCTACGTGCTGCTCGGTGTGCGTCGCCATGACCGAGGTGCGCAACATCGGCCGCGGCACCGCTGGCGGCAAAGAGCAATTGGTGTAAACGCCACGGTCGAGCAACGCCCTCCACAGCACACCTGTGCCGATCATGTCATCGCCGTGAACCGGGACGATACAGCTTTCCATGTCCCCCCCGCTGTAGTACCCCAGCTCGGTGAGGCCGGTCCTGAGACGCTTGCCGAGCGACAGGACCGCTTCACGCCTCCAGTCCTCCGCCCGGGCGATCTTGGCGGCCGCCAAGGCCGCCCCGAGCGATGCCGGCACGTTGGACGCAGTGAAAAGCAGCGGCCGGCAGAAGAGCCTCATGAAACTGACCACGTCGTCCGAACCAGCGATAAATCCGCCGCAGCTCGCAAGAGACTTGGAAAAAGTCCCCATCACGAGGTCGGCCTCGATCCCGGTCGCGGCGGCAGCGCCAGCGCCACTCGGGCCGACCACACCCAACGCATGGGCCTCATCGACGAGCAGACGAGCCTCGTACAGCTCGCAGACGGCCTTGATCTCGGGCAGCGGAGCCCAGTCGCCGTCCATCGAGTAAATGCCGTCCACAGCCACGAGCACCCCGCCAGAGGCCGGCTGGGAGCGCCAGTGCCTAAGGCCGTTGCGCAAGCTGTTGGGCCGGTTGTGGCGGAACGCGCGAAGCGCGCCGTCGGCTAGGCGTGCGCCGTCGACGAGGGAGGCGTGGGCCGCCGAGTCACAAAAGACCGCATCACCCTGCTGGACAAGCGTCGAGATAAGCCCGAGGTTCGCGGTGTACCCGGTCGTGAACACCAGCGCCCGCTCCATGCCAACCCAGTCGGCCAGGAGCTCTTCAAGCTCGGTGTGCAAAGGAAGGGTGCCGTTGAGGAGCCGGCTGCCGGTGACACCGGTGCCGTACTGCTCCACCGCGTCCACCGCTGCCTTCTTCACCCTGGGGTCGGTGGTGAGCCCGAGGTAGTTGTTGGAACCGAGCATGACGACCTCGGCCCCCCGGTAGATGATCGTCGGCCCGATCTCGGTCGACAGCTCTCGGTACCAGGGATTGAGGTCCATTGCCTCAGCTGCGCGGAACTCGTCGAGCGTGGGGATCGAGCACTTGACAAATATGTCGGCCGAACCGGTCGGCGGCGCCGCTGCAACGCCATTGTCATTTGTCAATTGGTATTTCCCCAGCGCAAGCCTTCCACCCGTTTTTCCCAGGCTTCGTGGCGGTTGCGAGCATCCTGGATAAACGGTGACCAACTAATCGCCTTTATCAACGCCCGGTTCACCTGGTCCGCCGGCGACCGCAGCGGGCGGAGCACGTCGCAGAAGAGCACCACCCGCACCCCGTCAGTCCCGTTCCAGGCTTCATGGGTGTACCCGTCGTCGAAGACCAGGCTCTTGCCCTCTGTCCAATGCGCTTCTTCACCGCCAACCTTTATCCCCGAGGCGGACGCAGGCTCGGGCACCTTGAGCGCCAAATGGTAACGCAGCACACCGCGCCACGGGCCACGGTGCGGGGGTATGTGCTTTCCCGGTGACAGGATCGAGAAAAACCCGGTCACGCAGCCAGGGATGCTGTCAAGCAATGCGGCGGTTTTCGGGCAACGACGGCAATTGGCCTCCGAGCGGAACCCGTAGCCAAGGAAGAAGAAGGTTTTCCAACCGTCGTCATTGCTTATCGATGCCTGGTCGACGGAAATGTCCTGGAAATTGGGAAGGTCATCTCGGTAACTGAGGACCTCCTCGAGCTCGGCCTGCACGTCGGCCACATTTTCTTCCACTCGTTTGACCCACGGGAAGATGTCCTGCGACAGAAATGGGGTCGTTGGGACTGCGGAGTACTTGAGAATCCAGTGCTCGGTGCTGTGCAGGGCCTTCCCACCAAGTTCGGTAGCGATGGTCACCGCCCTTTCGCGAACTGCGACCGCCCTCGACGCGGCAGCCCCGTTTGGAGCGGCAGGGCCGTTAGAGCCAGAAGAACTTGGCGATGTTGACATAGAAGCGCAGGTTATCTTGCCGGCCGAGCGCACGGGGGCAGATTGGCGCCGATCTGGTCCTCACGCAGGCAAAGGAGCTGCGCAGGCATTTCGCGAGGTGACCAGTTCAGCCTGACGCTCTACCACTTGGGCACGTAAGCTCCCCGGCCCATCGCCGCGCTCTCTTCCAGGTCCATCTCCTCGTCGACGCCGCCGGTGACCTCGGTTACCCAGTCGAGCCTGTCCTTCAAGATGCGCTCTACACCGGCCTGCAGAGTGGAGGCGCTCACGGCGCATGAACTGCAAGCACCCTGCAGTTGCAGCTCGACAGTGCCGACCTCGACGTCGGCGCCGACCAGCATCAGGTCCCCACCGTCTTGTTGGATTATCGGTCGGACCATCTCGATGAGATCGGTCAGCTGCCCGAGACGCTCGGCCCGTTCCTCATCGCTCAGCACTTCTCCTGCGGTGGTCACTAAACCATGATGCCAGAGCTGGGGTGACTACCGGGCGGGAGTACGGCGCCAACGAAGGAAGGCTTCCATGAACGGGTCGAGGTCGCCGTCCAGCACCGCAGCCACGTTGCCTGTCTCGTAGTCGGTGCGGAGGTCCTTTACGAGCTGGAACGGCGCGAGCACGTAGCTGCGGATCTGTGAGCCCCAGCCGATCTGGGCCTTGGGGCCGGCCATAGCCGAAAGTTCGGCTACACGTTCTTCGCGTGCCCGCTCAGCAAGACGCGCGGCGAGGATCTGCATCGCGCGGGCCTTGTTCTGGTGTTGGGAACGCTCGTTCTGGCAGGAGACAACGAGGCCGGTCGGAAGGTGGGTGATCCTCACCGCTGAGTCGGTGACGTTGACGTGCTGCCCGCCGGCGCTGGAGCTGCGGTAGGTGTCGATGCGCAGGTCCTTCTCGTCGATGTTCACCTCGCCGCTGAGGTCCTCGAAGAAAGGGACCACGGTTACGGCCGCGAAGCTCGTTTGCCGCCGGTGTTGGCTGTCGAAGGGGGACATCCGGACAAGGCGGTGTACCCCTCGCTCGGAGGCCATCAGGCCGTTGGCGTAGCGACCCTTGATTATGAAAGTCGCTGAAAGTATGCCGGCTTCCTGGCCCTGGTTCATGTCGTCGATCTCCATGGAAAAGCCACGGCGCTCGACCCATCGCTGGTACATACGCACGAGCATCTCGGCCCAGTCCTGCGCGTCCGTCCCTCCGTCTTTGGCGTGGACCTCGCAGACCGCGTCGAGGCTGTCGTGCTCCCCGGTGAACAGCGACCGCAGCTCCAGCTGGTCGAACTCGGCCGCAAGGCTTGCGACCGTGGCTTCTAGGTCGCCAGCCAAGGTGTCGTCGTCTTCTTCACGGGCCAGCTCATAGAGGTCCTCAGCGTCGACGAGCCGCGACTCCAGCGCACCCAGGAAGTCAACGTCTTCCTTCAGCGATGAGTACTCCCTGGTCACGGCCTGGGCTTTGGTCTGGTCATCCCACAGATCCTGGCGCGACAGCTCCGGCTCGAGCTCCGACATCCTCTTTCGGCTCGTCTCGATGTCCAGGTACTCAGCCGCTTCGTCAAGCCGGCGCCGCAGGCCCCGTAGGTCCTCGGAGAAATCCTGCATTTAACTAGCGCGCCGCCCTATCTCCCGTGGCAGAACTTGAACTTCTTGCCGCTCCCGCAAGGGCATGGGTCGTTGCGGCCCGCGTGGTCGAACTCCGAACCGAGCGGACTCTGTGACGGCACCGGTCTGGCAACGGGCATCCCTCCAGCCGCTCCGGCCTGGGCAGCGGCGCCACCCGCCCGCATGGCAGCCACCTGTTCTTCGGTGGCGAAGACGATTTCTTCGCCCGGGGCCGGCCCGGCCGCAAGGGCGCCGGCGAAGGCCTGCGACCCGAGCACGGGGCCCTCCGATGCCGTGTACTGCGCACGAGCCAAACTGGGCTCCTCGGCAGGCTTGTCCATCACCTGGACCTGGGAGTGCATCACGTACTTCACGTAGTCGTCGTCGACGCTGGCCATCAGCTGGCCGAACATCTCGTACCCGTCACGTTGCCACTCGACGAGCGGGTCTTTTTGGGCCGCTGCGCGCAGTTGGATCCCCTCGCGCAGGTAGTCCATTTCGGAGAGGTGTTCCCGCCAACGCTGGTCGATCAGCTGCAGCATGATCTCGCGCTCGAACTGGCGCATCGTGTCCTCAGCCTTGCCGTCCGGCGGGGCGGGCATCGCCTGCTCGCGCTTCTCGTAGTACTCGATCGCTTCGCCTACGAGAGCTTCGTAAAGGGCGTCCGACGACGGGACGTGTTGCAGCCCATCGATGCTTTGCTGGGTCGGGAAATAGACGCGGGCCTCGGTGAGCAAGCCGTCGAGATCCCATTCCTCGTGGAAATCAGAGGGGCAATGCGCCCGGATCATCGAGTCGATAGCAGAGGTAATTACGTCTATGGTCCGCTGGCGGAGGTCCTCACCCTCCATCACCTGGAGCCGCCTGGCGTAAATCACCTTGCGCTGCTCGTTCATGACTTCGTCGTACTTGAGCACGTCTTTTCTGATCTCGGCGTTGCGGATCTCGACGTTGTGCTGCGCCCTCTCGATGGCTCGGGTAACCATTCGGTTCTCGATGGGGACGTCCTCAGGGAAGCGGCCCATCGCCCACTGCAACATGCCCTGTGCGAAAAGGCGCATCAGCTCGTCTTCTAGTGAAAGGAAGAACCGGCTTTCCCCGGGGTCGCCCTGCCGGCCGCTGCGCCCTCGGAGCTGGTCGTCGACGCGGCGAGCTTCATGGCGCTCCGAACCCAGCACGTAAAGACCGCCGAGCGCTCGGACCTGGTCACCCTCGGCAGCGCATTCTTCTTTGTACTTGGCGAAGAGCTCGTTGAAGCGTGCCGTACCTTCTTCGGAGGCCAGGTCGAGGCCCTCTGCACGCACCTCGTCCTGAGCCAACCCCTCAGGGTTGCCGCCGAGCAATATGTCGACACCGCGGCCCGCCATGTTGGTGGCAACAGTCACGGCGTGCAACCTGCCCGCCTGAGCGATAATGGTCGCCTCTCTGGCATGCTGTTTGGCGTTCAGGACCTCGTGGGGGATCCCGCGTTTGGTGAACATCTTCGAGAGTTGCTCGGACTTTTCGACCGACGCAGTACCTACGAGGACAGGCTGGCCTTTTTCGTAACGTTCCGCAACGTCGGCCACCGCGGCGTTGAACTTTCCCCTCTCGGACCGGTAGATGAGGTCCGGGTAGTCCACGCGTACCATCGGCAAATTGGTGGGGATCGGCACCACCTGGATCTTGTAGGTCGAACCGAACTCCGAGGCTTCTGTCAACGCTGTGCCTGTCATCCCGGCCAACTTTTCGTAGAGGCGGAAGTAGTTCTGCAAGGTCACAGTTGCCCAGGTGTGGTTCTCTTCGTTGATCGTCACCCGTTCTTTTGCTTCGACCGCTTGGTGGAGCCCGTCCGACCAGCGCCGACCCTCGAGGATGCGGCCCGTGAACTCGTCGACGATCTTCACCTCGCCGTCGGCGACCAGGTAATCCTTGTCGCGCCTGTACAGCTCCTTGGCCTGGATCGCCTTGGTGAGCTGGTGGACGAGGTTGGCCGTGCCCAGGTCGTAGAGGTTGTCGATGCCGAGCACGCTCTCGACCTTCTCGATGCCCTCCTCGGTCGGGACCACCGTGCGCTTTTCCTCGTCGACCTCGTAGTCCTTGTCACGGGTCAGGCTGCGCGCGACCCCGGCAAACTGGTAGTACAGCCGCGCCGACTCGCTGGAGGGGCCAGAGATGATGAGGGGGGTCCTCGCCTCGTCGATGAGGATCGAGTCCACTTCGTCGACGATCGCGTAGGGGTGGCCACGCTGCACCATGTGGTCGAGGTTCCTGGCCATGTTGTCGCGCAGGTAGTCGAAACCAAGCTCGGTGTTGGTGCCATAGGTGATGTCGCTGTTGTAGGCGTCCTTCTTGTCCTGCCATTCGGGGAGCTCGGGGGAGATCCGGCCAACCGAAACGCCGAGGAACCGGTGCACCTTGCCCATCCACTCCGCGTCACGGGCGGCGAGGTAGTCGTTGACGGTGACCACATGGACCCCCTTGCCTTCGAGGGCGTTGAGGTACACGGGCAGGGTCGAGACCAGGGTCTTGCCTTCACCGGTCTTCATCTCGGCGATCCAACCGAAGTGCAAGGCGGTGCCGCCCATCAGCTGCACGTCGTAGTGGCGCTGGCCGATCGTGCGCTGGGCGCCCTCGCGGACGACCGCGAAGGCCTCCGTCAGGAGGTCGTTCAAGTCCTCCCCGTTTGCGAGCCTCTCCTTGAACTCGACCGTCTTGTGGGCGAGGGCCTCATCGGAGAGGCCTGTCATCTCTGGTTCCAGAGAATTGATGTCCGGTACGAGGGTCTGCAGAGCACGCAGCTTCTTGCCCTCGCCGATACGCAGGAACTTGTTCAATACGCTCATTTCAAGTACCAAACTACCAGCGCTCGGCCGGCTTGGGGCGCTCGGGGCCGGGGGACGGTGTACTCAGGGGCCGGGGCGCACCGTGGCCGCTACTCGTGATCGCGTGGGTCGAGGAGCCGCTTGCGCCAGGCGTAGGTGACCGCTTCCATGCGCGAGTGCAAGTGGAGCTTTTCCAGGATGTTGCGAACATGGTTCTTCACAGTGTTCTCCGAGATGAAAAGGGCGGCGGCGATGTCCTTGTTGCTCTTGGAATGAGCCATGAGCCGCAGGACCTGCATCTCCCTGGCGGTGAGGCCCGGAGGCGGCAGCTCCTCGCGTTCTGCAACGCGCCGCGACAATGTCCTGAACTCGCCTATCAGCTTGGAGGTCATAGACGGCGAGATGACCCCCTGGCGCTGGACAATCGCGCGGACCGTCTCCGCTATCTCCTCTATCGCTATCTCTTTCAGCAGGTAGCCGTTTGCTCCTGCTTTGACCGACTCGTACAGGTCCTCTTCTTCGTCGCTCACGGTCAACATCAGGATCTCTGTAGCGGGAAGTATCCGCCGGATGTGGCGGGCTGCCTCGATGCCCGACAGCCTTGGCATGCGTACGTCCATGAGCACGACATCAGGCGTCAGCTCCTGTGCCTTCGCGACGGCCTCTTCGCCGTCTGAGGCCTCCCCTACCACCTCGATGTCCTCGCTTGCCGAGAGCACTACCGAAAGGCCACGGCGGAACAGTGCCTGGTCGTCGGCCACGACAACGCGGATCGGGCCCCGGGTAGACGTCCTTTGCCGCTCGCTCGGCATGCTCACAGGCCATCACCTGCTCTAATACCTGACAGAGAACCCACCGGCCCATTATGTCTAGTCATCACGGCCAGTACCTACCCTGTCTGGCCCTATCTGGCCCACCGACGACACTAAGGGAGTGGCCCATCGTGCCCGGCCGCGAAACAGCACGGCTGACCTGGCCTTTGGCTACGGAGTGGCCGTGCCGCCCAGGGGGCCCGTCCCTGCGAGCTGGCGCTTCATCCACATCAGGACCTCGATCGGGCCGGGGTCGACGCCGGCGTCGGCGGCCATCCAGAGAGAGACATAGTCCCCGAAGTAGGCGAGGTCGAGCAACTGAGCCAGCTCGCCTTCACCTTGGGCGCGCACTTCGACGACACTGGCCACCCAGGGACGGACGAGGTCAGCAGTGATCTCGAAGCGGCGCCCGACCTGGGGGTGCTCGCTATCGTGACGGAGCATCACGAGGCTAAGTAGCCCCGCGATCTCCTTCGAGCTCTCAGCCCACCCGCAAACCTCGTTGTGGCACAGCTCAGGCTGCGTGCTGCAAAAGGCAAGACGCTTGACGTTTTCGTTGACCTGGGTCTTCCAGCGCTGGGCAGCGGCAGCCCCCACGGCCCCGCCGCCATGGACCAAAGGGACGCTCGTCCCGATGCTGCGGGCGACCGCTGCCGGCTCGGAAGTGGGTCCCAACCGGACGAACTGGTCACGCCGGTGCCTCAACTGCGCTACCGCTCGTTCGATCCACAGGTCGGCCCCTGGCAAAAAGCCCATTCGCCATAACACCACTATCAAAGGCACAGCCATCGAGCCGAAGGCAGCCCGTGGCCACACCACCGGTGGTACGTCTACGACTGGGGCCCGCCACGCTCCGGCCAAGGTCGAAAGCTCTCCCCCGCTGGTGACGACTACCATCTTCGCCCCTGCCAGGGCTGCGTCCGAAGCTGCTTCGATCGTCTCCTCTGTGCCGCCCGAGCACGACACAGCGAAGACCAGGGACGTCTCTCCTACGAAGTGGGGGCACTCGTAGCCCTTCACCACGGTGACCGGGACGGGAAGGAGTGGAGCGGCGATGGCCTGGAGCACGTCCCCGGATATGCCGCTGCCGCCCATACCGATGACGACTACGTTTTCGATGTCCTCCCGGTTCGGCAAGCCGGTCATCGTACTGGAACTGGTAAATGCCTCCGCTACTTGCTCGGGGAACGCCGCAGCCAGCTCGAACATCCCATCGGTGTCGAGAATCTCGTGCTCAGCGGGGGGCAACTAGGCCTCCTTTTGGTTGGGAGCTTCGAAATTTGGCTTGATGCCGTCGGCGGCCGCTTTTCCCATCAACCGTTCGTGCTCGGCGTCGGTTACGTCTTCGGCGTCCTCGATGAGCATGTCCGGGATGCCATCTTTAACCAGGTACCGGCGGCGGAGACGGGGATTGTAGAGGGCATCCTCGTCAACGAAGTAAAGGAGAGGTCCTTTGTCCTGCGGGCAGGCGAGGATCTCGACCAGCAACGGGTCAAGGGCCACGGCTACGAAACCCCTCTTATTATCGACAGCACCATCTGGGTATCGGCATCGCAGCTTGCGCGGTCGGCCGCCTCGACATTCAGCCTCACAAGCGGTTCGGTGTTGGAGGGCCTGACGTTGAACCACCAGTCCCCAAAATCGACGGTTAAACCGTCCAGGCGTGACTGGTTTGCCTCAGGGTGTTCGGCCGCAAAACGCTCACTTACTGCCTCGATCACCCGAGCAGGGTCGCCCTTCACTTCGGTATTGACCTCGCCTGAGCCGGCATAGCGGTCAAAGGGGCGGCGAAGCTCCGAAAGGGGCATCCCGGCTTTCGAAATGACCTCCAGCACCATGAGCGCAGCGATGGACCCAGAATCAGCCCTGTAATTGTCACGGAAATAATAATGCCCGGAGTGCTCCCCGCCGAAGGCGGCGCCGGTCTCGGCCATGAGGGCTTTTATGTAGGAATGGCCGACCCTGGTCATAACGGGGGTACCCCCGTTCTCGCGGATCACCTCGGGTACTGCCTTGGAGCAAATCAGGTTGTAAAGGATCGTGGAACCGGGGTATTTTTCCAGGATCGCCTTTGCGACAATGGCCGTCGTCGTCGACCCGCTAACCGGTTGTGCCTTGTCGTCGACCAGGAAGCAGCGGTCTGCGTCGCCGTCGAAAGCGAGGCCTACATCGGCCCCTTTTTCGAGGATCTTCGCTTGCAGGTCGACCAGGTTGGCCGGCTGGATCGGGTCAGCTGGGTGGTT
>DATKHZ010000527.1:0-7359 GCA_035509995.1 Acidimicrobiales bacterium
ATCGACCGGCCCGTACCAGATCAGCCGGTACGTGCCTGGCAAGGAGGTCGTGTTCTCGCGCAATCCCTACTTCCACGAGTGGTCAGCCGCCGCCCAGCCGGCCCTCTCGCCCGACCAGATCGTCTGGACCTTCGGCGAGCCCGTACCCAGGGAACTCGCCGACGTCGAGTCAGGCCGGGCGGACTGGAACGCCGACTCCGTCCCCGACGCCGCGTCTTTGGCTGCGCAATACCCCACGCGGGTCCACGTCAACCCGGCGTTTAGCATTGACTACGTAGCCTTCAACACCCGGGTGCCGCTTTTCAACGACAAACGGGTACGCCAGGCATTCAGCTTGGCGGCGGACCGCAGCAAGCTCGCCACGATGCTCGGCGGGCCCGATGTCGCTGTTCCCACCTGCCAGCTGCTGCCCCCCGGCATCTCGGGCTACGCGCCGTACTGCCCGTTCACGGTCGACCCGAGCCCCAGCGGCGCCTGGTTGGGACCTGACCTCCCGGCGGCCCGCAAGCTGGTCGCTCAGTCCGGGACCGAAGGGATGCGCATCGTCTTTTGGAACGTGCCGGGCAACGGTCCGACAACGACCTTTGCGGTCTCGGTCCTGCGCTCGCTGGGCTACCGCGTGAGCGTCGTATCACCGTCGCTCCCGGTGTACTTCGAAAACGTCAACGACTCGCGCAAACGAGTGCAGGTATCGGCCGCCTCGATGTACCTGGACTATCCCACGGCGTCGGACATGTTTGACCAGCTCTTCCGATGCTCGTCCTGGAAGCTCGCCGACCCTGGGGCCACGCACGACGGCTCGTTCTACTGCGATCCGCGGCTCGACGACTTGATGAACGAGGCCGACCGCGTCGAGGGGACCAACCCCTCCGGGGCTGCGTCGATCTGGGCAGCGGTCGACCGCGGCGTGACAGACGACGCACCGTGGGTCGCTCTCGCCACGCTGACCCAGGTCGACTTCGTGTCCTCGCGGGTGAGCAACTACCAGTACAACCCAGCGATCGGGGTGCTGCTCGACCAGCTCGTGGTCCACCAATAGTGTTCCCTGCTGGCGAGGAGCACGCCTTACCTAGAGAGGGCACATGAGCCCTGTGCACGACCTCCTCCCGCGCAGCACAAAAAGGCAGGAACCTCCGCCGTGACCCGAGGTGCTCGGTTGCGATCATGGCCGATGACATGCATGTCGTCCTCGAAGGCACGGCCTCGCCGGTGGAAAGCAAACCCGCGCTCGACCGTGTCGCCGAGGCCTACCGCTCGAAGTACAACTGGCCCGTAACGGTCGTCGAGGGAGGATTTGAGGCTCCCTACGCAGCTCCAGGCGCCGGACCTCCCCCGTACGAGCCTTATCAGATGACCCCGACAATCATTTACGGTTTCGGCATTGCCGACTCGATAGTGCACCGCCACACCCGCTGGCGGTTCGCCGAAGGCGCCTAACGGAAGGGCGTTCAGCGCTAAAAGGGGTGGTGGCCCCTGCTGAACGGCGTGAGCATTCAAACATGTTCAGGACGAAACAGTCCCCGAGCCGGTCAGCAAGAGGATCTGACTGGCGATCTCGGACTTGCACGGCGGGGTTACTTGGTCCTCGTCGCCTACGAGGCTCAACGAGAAGTTGCCGCTGACCCCGCGGTACCCCCCCGTGCCCGACCCCGCCACGATGGGCACCGTAGCGGTGACGTGGAAGTAGTCCGAGCAGGTCAGCGGGAAGGCCGGCTCATGGCTCGTCAGAGCACGGAACTTGCTCGCGATTGGCCCGATGTAGAGGCGGAACGTCCCGTGACGAAGCTTGAGCTCCATGTCGCTCGTGTGCTCCGGGTCGACCTTGCCGTCGGGCAGGACAGTTACAACGGGCCCGTAGTCGCCGATGGCCCCGCTGACAATGGCCCGGAAGTAAGGGCCGTCGCTGTTGATGCTGTAGATGACGAGGTTCGCCACGCCACGAACAGCGCCAGTGGCCGGCGAACGGTCCGCTGCAGCGGCCACGGCCCTCGCAGTGCCGCCGAGCGAGGTACCCGCCAAGACGGTGCCGAGCATGGCGGTCCCCAGTACAGCGGCACTGCACGCCTGGATAAAACGGTCCTTGCGCATATGTGAGGTGGTCCTTTCATTTGGAGCTCTGGCACGGGCTCCGTCTGGAGCGAAGACAGGTCATCGGCGGACGGAAGCCCTCCGAGCCCAGCTTTGCTGACGAACCCGCCCGAAGCCAGCGGTATTTACTGAGAGTACACCCTGAGTGTATACTTACCTCAACAATCGCCAACGAGACTGGAAGTGACGGTAATGATCAGGCCACCGGCAACCACCCGAGCGCACCTCAGGCCCAACCACCGGGTCCCCTTCGCTGCAGGCATTGTCCTGACCGGCATCCTGGCCGCGGCCAGCCTGCCGAGCCCAGCCGCCGCGGCCCAAGCGCCCAGAGCTCGGGCCCCCAGAGGTCAGGCGCCAAGGGCCCAGGCCAGCGGGCCCACGGCTGATTGTGGCTCCGTTACGACCTGCTATACGCCGCACGAGCTCCAGGTCGCCTATGGCGTCGCGCCGTTGTTGGCCCGCGGCATCGACGGCCGAGGCGAGACCGTGGTGCTGCCTGAGCTAGCCGAGCCGCAGTTCCCACTCCAGGTCAGCGACATCCGCCAGGACCTGGCGCAGTTCGACAAGTTGTTCCACCTGCCCGCCGCCCACCTGCGCTCAGTGACAACTCTCTCTCCTTCCGCTTCGCCCTGGTTGGCCAATCAGGAGGAGGTCCTGGACACCGAGATGGTGCACGCGGTAGCCCCCGGCGCCACGATCGTGGAGCTCATGGTAAGTGCCGCTTCATTGGAAAGCGTTCCCGCCGCGGTGACTGCCTCAGTCGCGGCGCTCCGCCTCGGCAGCTCGCTCGGGGGCGTGATATCCATTAGCGCCGCAGGCCAGACCGGGGGCGAGCACTGCGACACACGCACCGAAGTAACTGCCCTCCACTCGGCTTTGGAGGTCGCCGCCACGCGCCACGTGACAGTCGTGGCCGCTTCCGGTGACATCGGCGCCGTTGGCGAGCCTTGCGACGTGGTCGAGGGCCTGACCGGTGGCAATTTCCCCCCCTTTAAGGAGGTCAACCTGCCGGCAGCGGACCCGCTGGTGCTCGCGGCCGGCGGTACCAACCTGACCGCCGACCATAAGAACGGTGCTTACATCGCCGAGAGCGCCTGGGGCCTCCCCTTCGGGGACCCCGGGAGCCAGTTCCAGGCCTCGGGAGGGGGTTTCAGCCGGGTAGTCGCCAGGCCTAGCTACCAGGAGGGCGTGCCCGGCATCGGCGCCTACCGCGGCGTGCCCGACGTGGCGGCCATCGCCTCACCCCACACCGGCATGGCCGTTGTCACGAGTACGGGCGGCGGCAGCTACACGATCGAGGGCCACGGCGGCACGAGCGCAAGCGCCCCCTTATGGGCAGGGCTCATCGCGCTCGCCGACCAATACGCTGGTCACCACCTTGGCTTCGTGAACTCGGCCATCTACCGGATCGGCAGTGGCACCCTGTACCACAAGGCGTTCCACGACATCACCAGCGGGGACAACTCGGTCAGCTTCCCGCCGGAGACGATCACTGGGTACCAGGCCAAGGCCGGCTGGGACCCGGTCACGGGGTGGGGCAGCCCCAACGCCAGCGTCCTCGTGCCCCTGCTGGCTCGCTAAGGCCGACCTGCGGACCTGCTCACTACGACCGACCTGCCAATCTGCTCCTTATGCTGGTCGGGATGCCTGCCGACGCCGTAGTGCTCGGGTGGTTGCTCGGCGGAAGAGAACGCCCAGCCATTGTCAGGCGCGCGGTCGAGTGAGAGGGCAGCGCCTCATGTGGCCGGTGAGGGGGGCTGCGCGAGGTCGGCGGAACCGGCGATAGCCTCTCGAAGTTTGTTGGGCATGGGCTGGATTTTCGTGTTAGCGGCTGTTCTTGCCCAGGGATTTAGCACACCGGCGGCTGCGCCCTCTTCGGTAAGGGAAGCTCCCTCCATGATGCAGCCTGCGGGCGCCAGCTTCCTCAGCCCGACGGAGGGTTACCTGCTCGAAGACCTTGCGTGCCACGGGCGCGCCGCCGGCGCTTCGCCGTGCTTGGCCATGGCGTTTACCAACGACGCCGGCGGTAGCTGGCGGCCGTTGGCCGCGCCGCCGGTTGCTTTCTTCTGGGGCCTCGGCCCCGGCTCGGGACAGGTGCGGACATCTGTGAGCCAGGTCGACTTCGCGAACACCAATGACGGCTACCTCTTCAACCCGGGGTTGGAAGTCACCCATAACGGCAGCCGAACGTGGCTGGACGCGAAATTGCGAGACGTCTCCGACCTGGTGACTACCCGTGACTACGCCTTTGCCCTCACCGCACAGCCGACCGCTAATGGTGCGGTACCCCAGGAACTGTGGCGATCACGTCTCGGTTCGGCTCGTTGGACCAGGGTGCCGGTGCCAAGCAGCGGTCTTCGTACTGAGCTCGTTGCCGACGTCGGCGAGGTGCTCCTGCTGGGCCTGCCGGCTCCCTACGGAGCCGTTACCAGCCGGGACGCACCCGGGCGGATCTGGGTGGGCGGTAACCCCGGCCAGCCTTGGCGCGTTGCCGGTTCGCCTTGTTTACCGCGGGAGAATGGTGCCGCAGCCGCTCTGGCGGTTTCTTATGGGCGACCGGCCGACTGGGCGCTGGACTGCATGCTCGACGATCAAAGCTCCCAGGCCATGTACGTGGAGCACAGCATCTTCGTGTCCACCGACTCGGGCAAACATTGGAGGCTTGCGGGCCATCCGCTGCACCGGGGAAGCGATGCCGCGCTGGCCTGGAACGGCGGGACGGACTTCCTGTTGGCAACCGAAAGCGCCAGCGACCAGTTGAACGCCAGTACCGACGGTGGCCACACATGGAGCACTCCCATTTCCGATGGCGGCGACTTCTACGGCTGGGCCAACCTCGGTTTCGTGGGCCAACACACCGCAGTTGTTGTGGGGCCGACCCACTACGGCTACCCGGGCCATCCTGCGCGCCTTGACCGCAGCGAAGACGGCGGCGCGACGTGGTCAGCGCTCCGGCTCTTCGGTACTTCGGTTCGGTAGCCATCGGCGTGCCCAGGCGAGCGGGCCGCCCGACTCCTATCGTCCGGTGCGCTCGCGGTGGTTGCAGCCCGGCCAACAGCAGGGCCGACGCTGGCCCTCCTCCAGCTCCTCCTGGGCCCGGCGAATGCGCCTTTCTCGGGTCATCTCCTGCTTGGCATCCTCGACCCAGCAGATGAACTCGTTGCGGGCCAGAGGCGTGATGTCTTGCCAGGCGCCAAGTGCCGTTGGGTTGGCGACCAGCGCATCGCGCAGGTCTCCTGGAAGCTCGTGCACCACCCCACCGGGCACTCGCAGGCTGCTCACATGGTCACCGTAGCGACCAGTCAACCGTTTCGTTGACATTGAGCGCAGAGTAATTGCGCCCCGCCACGATCAGGGTAGCGCCCACCAGGCGCTTGCATCAAGGCGCTGGTTGGTGGGCATGATCTCCCGGCACGAACAGAACCTACGCAAAGAAGAGGGGTTGGCGTATGGCCAAGCACGCGGTGGTGATCGCCGGAGGCGGTCCGACGGGGATGATGCTGGCGGCTGAGTTGGCGTTGGCGAAAGTCGACGTCGCGGTCGTCGAGCGGCGTCCCGATCATGTGCTCGTCGGCTCACGAGCCGGCGGTTTCCACTCGCGCACGATCGAGGTGCTCGACCAGCGGGGGGTCGCTGACCGGTTCCTCGCGGAGGGCAAGGTGGTCCAGGCGGCGATGATCGGCGTGACCGTGTTGGACATGAGCGACTTCCCGACGCATCATCCATATTCGCTCGGGATCTGGCAGAACCAGATTGAACGGATCATGGCCGGCTGGGTCGCGGAGCTGCCTGTACGGATCTACTACGGGCGTGAGGTGACGGGCTTCGCGCAGGACGACACGGGCGTAGACGTCGAGCTGTCCGACGGCGAGCCGATGCGCGCGCAGTACATCGTCGGCTGCGACGGAGGACGCAGCGTCGTCCGTAAAGCGGCCGGTATCGAGTTCCCGGGGTGGGAGCCGACCAAGAGCAACCTGATCGCCGAGGTCGAGGTGACCGAGGAACCGCCGCGGGGTGTCCGCCACGACGCGACGGGCGTACATGGCCTCCAAAGGCTGGACGATGGCCGGACGGTGCGGGTCGTCGTGACCGAGCAGCAGCTCGGGCCTAGCAGCGAGCCCACCTTGCGCGATCTGAGCGAGGCGATCATCGCCGTCTACGGCACCGACTTCGGGATCCACAGTCCCACGTCGATCTCCCGGTTCACCGACATGACGCGTCAGGCGGCGGCTTACCGCGCCGGACGAGCCCTGCTCGCCGGCGACTCGGCGCACGTGAACTACCCGGCGGGTGGACAGGGCCTAAGCCTCGGTGTGCAGGATGCGGTAAACCTCGGATGGAAGCTGGCTCAGGTGGTCAACGGGACCTCGCCCGAGAGCCTTCTGGGTACGTACCATGACGAGCGCCACCCGGTCGGTGCCCGGGCGCTTCGGCACACGATGGCTCAGGGCGTGCTCCAGCGCCATGACGAGCGCATCAAGGCCGTTGTCGATATGGTCTCTGACCTGGCGGTCATGGACGAGCCTCGCAAACGGCTCGCTGGGCTCATCTCGGGGTTGGACATTCATTACGACCTCGGCGAGGGCCACGCCCTGCTCGGACGCCGCATGCCCGACCTCGATCTCACGACCGCCGACGGCCCGCTGCGGGTCTTCACCCTGTTGCACGACGCCAGGCCGGTGCTGCTCAACCTGGCTGAGCCCGGCACCCTCGACATCACTCCTTGGGCTGACCGGGCCAAGATGATCGAAGCTGAATACGCCGGCCCGTGGGAACTTCCGGTAATCGGTGCGGTGACCCCTCCTGCTGCCGTGTTGGTCCGGCCCGACGGATATGTCGCCTGGGTGGGGGACGGCACAGGCACGGGCTTGCGTGACGCCATGACTAAGTGGTTCGGGGCACCATGACGAGCGGCGCGAGGCTGGGGCCCGCGCCCCACAAGCGCTCCACTCCTTCCGATCTCATACAGAAGCCCCAGGGCTCTGACCTTGGGCTTTGTGCTGTGCCGGTGGCTCGGGGGGGAGGACTCGAACTCCTGGTGGGGGTGTTGAGTGGTCCCCGCTGGTGCTACCAGGTCCAGCCTGAGGAGGTCATTTGCCTCATCCGCCGGGGTTCGGTGTGATGTCCCGTCAGGGTCGGTTATGGGCCGTTTGTGACCGTGGTGTGACCGACCGCCTAGGAGCCGCTGCAGCGCCAGGTTGGCGCCGCTCAGCTGTCGCCGCTCCCTCGGCGTTAGGGCGCCCCCAGACCCCATGGTGCTCGTAAGTCGGA
>DATKHZ010000528.1:0-2396 GCA_035509995.1 Acidimicrobiales bacterium
TGGCCGTCGGAGGGGCGGACGGAGAGGAGTCGACGTGGCAGCTGCGACAACAGGAGGGGCTGCCACCGTAGAGGTGTCGACCGCCCCTGACCGCCAGGGCCTGGTCCTGGCGGCCCTCATCCTGGTGGCGCTCGTGGCCAACCTCCCGCTCGCGTCGGCCAACGTCGCGCTCCCGAGCATCGGGCTGCACTTCGACGCCTCGCAGACCCAGCTCAATCTCGTCGCTGTCTGCTACTCGCTCGGCCTCGCCGTCTCGGTCCTCTGGTTCGGCGCCGTGGGCGACCGCTACGGACGCAAACAGATGATGCTGATCGGCGTTTTCGTCTCGCTGCCTGCGGTCTTGGTGATGGCCTGGGCACCGAGCATCGAGGTCCTCATCGGCGCCCGCTTCGTAGGCGGCCTCGCCGCTGGCATGGCCTACCCCACGACGCTGTCCCTCATCACCGCGCTGTGGAGCGGCCAGCGTCGCACCAAGAGCATCGCGCTGTGGTCTGCCATCGGCAGCGGTGGCTCGGCGCTGGGGCCGCTGCTGGCGGGGCTGTTCCTCGTGCACTGGTGGTGGGGATCGGTGTTCCTCATCACCGTCCCGCTCATCGTCATAGCGATCCCGCTGGCCTACAAGGTGGTGCCAAGTCACGTCAACGAGACGGACAACTCTGTCGACCACTTCGGCGGGATTCTCTCCTTCCTCCTCGTCGGCACTCTCATCCTCGCCATCAACTTCGCCGTGGTGCCCGACAAGACGACATTCGTCATCAGCTGCGCAATCATCGCGGTAGCCGCACTCGTCGCCTTCCTGCTGCGCGAACGGCGCGCCCGTGAGCCCCTCTACGACCTCACCGTTGCCAGACGGCGAGTGTTCTGGGTAGCCGCCCTTGCCGGCATCATCGTGTTCGGCAGCCTCATGGGGGCGATGTTCGTCGGCCAGCAGTTCCTGCAGAACGTGCTCGGGTATTCGACCGTCGACGCCGGCCTCGCTATCTTGCCGGCTGCCTTATTGATGGTGCTCATCGCGCCGCGCTCGGCCAAGCTGGTCGAGTCAAAGGGCTCCCGCTTCACGCTTCTCGTCGGTTATGCCTGCATCTTCCTCGGCTTCCTCACGATGTTGGTGTTGTGGAAGGAGGGCATCCCCTACTGGAAAGTGGGCATGGCGTACGCGTTCGTCGGCGCGGGCGTCGGCTTTGCGGGGACACCGGCGTCGCACTCGCTCACCGGATCGGTGCCGGTGACACGGGTCGGCATGGCGTCGGGCACCGCCGACCTCCAGCGGGACCTGGGCGGCGCCATCCTGCAGTCGATCATGGGTGCGCTGCTCACGGCCGGCTACGCCGCGGAATTCAGCAAGGAGATCAGCTCGTCACCGAACTCGAGCCAGGTCAGCGCCAACGTGCAGAGCGAGCTCACCAAGTCCTTCGACAGCGCAGCGCACATCGCAGAGCAGCCGCAGAACGCGCAGTACTCCAAGCAGATCGTCAGCGCCGCCAAGGAGGCGTTCATCCACGGGCAGCACTGGGCCTTCGCCTCCGGGGTGATCGCGGTTGTCCTGGGCGCCTTCGTGGTCGGGATCTTCTTCCCGAGACGGTCGGGCGAGATCGAGCTCCTGGCCTCCTACCAGCGCACGGATGCCGGCCGCGGGGACCGGGCCGACGCCGGTCAACGGGCCGCTCCGGTCGGTTAGGAACGGCCCCCACCCGGGTTCACCTTGCGACGGATCCTGCGCCGGAAGCTCAACAGGCCCAAAAATGGGACTTTGGTCCTAGCAAGGTGCCTTCCCCGGTCCCGTTTCCCTGGGCGATGGAAGCGAACCGCACCTCCAAGATCCCCAGCAGGCACGCCGTGCTCGACTGCGCCACCCTCTTCCTGTGCCGCCAGGGACAGACGTGGGTCGTCGTCGTCGAGTCCCCCAGTGTCACGGCCGCTCAGCTGCTTCGGCGCTCAGCCCATGACACCTACGACGCCCGCTTTGACCTCCTCTCAAAGGCCCGGTCGGCTTGCCCCGACGCCGACTTCGAGAGCACCGACGGAGCGCTCGAGGGGGCCGATTACGAGTGGCGGATTGAGGTCCGCGGCATGCGCGAGCAGGCCGGCGACCTCGGCTCGGCACTCCAACGCGAGCTCTCGGGCAAGCGCAAGCCCCAGCGCCACCAGCGTCGGCTCGCCACGCGACAGGTGGCGCGTGGCTGCAGGACCGGCTGGCTCCCCTCGTTCGGAGGCCGCCCGCTCTCCTTCTAGTCCGCTCAGGGACGCGTTCCCCGCCGGCTGTTGATCAGGCCAGACCGGCGGGGGCGCTGCCCTTCACGCTGGTGCGGTACATCTCGCGGCGCACCCCCGAGTAGTCGTTCAGCGCGTTGTGCATCGTGCAGCGGTTGTCCCAGATCGCGAGTGTCTTGACCGAC
>DATKHZ010000529.1:0-10896 GCA_035509995.1 Acidimicrobiales bacterium
AGGTTGGAGGGGTGGCCTGGTCCGAGGTCTCCGAAGCGCTCCATGAAGCTTTCGAAGTCAGACTGGACATCCTCGCCATCGCGCCTACGCTCCACCAGGCGGTTCAGCTCGGAGAGCATCTCCCGAGCGCGTTGGAGGGCAGCCGGCGAAGCGTTGGATATGGCTGTTTGCAGCTCTGAAAATGCTTCACGAGCCAGCTGCGCCCGCCTTTGGCGCACCCTGTCCAACAACTCGCGCAAGCCAGCCACGTCCCTGCCAGAACCGTCTGTGAAGCCCTGGTGCATCAGTCGCCGAAGCGCCTGGTTAGGGTCCCCGTGCTCGGTCAGGTCGTCCATTAGACGGCGAAGGACTTCGTCGCCGCTCAGTTCGCCGGGTTCCTGGGTCCCGTCCCAGCGTGAGTAGAGAGCTCCTGGCATGGCGGTGGTTAGAGCTCTCTGAACAACGTCATGACCGCCTCGCCTGATAGCTGGCGCCCCGCGACGTCGGGTGTTTGTTGAGCCTCTTGGCCAGGTGGAGCCCTTCGAGGACGAGCTCCGTAGCGGCGGCGAGAGCCGCTGCACTTTCGGAACCCGCGAGCTTGCCAGCCGGCGCTCGCAGCCCTGGGTGGCGCGCCAGCGCCTCCACGTAGGACGACGAAGGCACGTCGTCACCCACTTCAATGGCCGAGCCGTCGTCGAGCTCGGAAACGGCCCTAGTTAGCTCGGTCTGCTCGACGTTCGACCTGAACACGCCGAGCACCGCCTGGCGGGTGAGGCGGCCCACCAGATCCTCTTCGCTCGCCTCGTCCAGCGAGTCGAGCTCCACCTTCCCAGCGGTCGGCGAGACGAGCGCTGCCAGGTCGCTGACGCGAGGCACGGCTTCTGTTTCGCCGAGCCGAAGAGCACGTCGCGATGCGGCGGCGACCAATGTCTCGTAGTTGGCAACCCCGAGCCTGACAGATACCCCCGACCGCTGGTTGACCTGCGGGCTTTGGCGGGCCAGTTGCGAAATGCTTGCGACTACCTCTGCCATATAGGCCGGGACGTCCACCTTGACCTCCTCCAGGTCTGCCGGGTTGGCCTCCTGCAGGATGACGGCCACCTCCGTCGGGATGTCGAGGGGATAGTGGGTCCGGATCTGGGCCCCGAAGCGGTCCTTGAGAGGGGTGATGATGCGCCCCCGGCTCGTGTAGTCCTCAGGGTTGGCCGAGGCGACGAGCATGACGTCGAGCGGCAAGCGGATCTTGTAGCCGCGGACCTGGACGTCGCGCTCCTCGAGGACGTTGAGCAGGCCGACCTGGATCCGCTCCGCCAGGTCCGGGAGCTCGTTGATCGCAAATATCCCGCGGTTGGTACGAGGTACCAAGCCGTAGTGGAGCGTGAGCTCATCTGATAGGTACCGTCCCTCGGCGACCTTTACAGGGTCGACCTCGCCGATCAGGTCCGCGATCGAGGTGTCTGGAGTCGCAAGCTTCTCGCCGAAACGTTGTTCACGGCCAACCCATTCGACCGGGCAGCTGTCACCCTTGGTGGCGACCAGTTCCCGGCCGTAGCGCGAGATGGGGTGGTAGGGGTCATCCAGGATCTCCGAGCCAGCCACTATTGGCAGCTGCTCATCGAGCAGTTCGACGAGGCTGCGCATGAGCCGCGTCTTGGCCTGACCCCGTTCGCCGAGGAAAATGATGTCGTGCCCCGCGATGAGGGCGTTCTCGAGGGCCGGCAGTACGGTGCTTTCGTAGCCTACAAGGCCTTCGACGACGGGCTGGCCAGCCGCGATACGTCTAGCAGCGTTCGCTCTCATCTCTTGTTTGACTGGGCGGGAGCGCCATCCGGAGGCGCGAAGTTCCATCAAGGTCGAGGGTCGTGCCGACGAGCGCGCTGTCATTGACAAACCGTACCGGTGCAAGCACGCTACTTTGCCGGGTAGTGCCTGGCCCCAAAAGAACCTCTAGACAAGAGCCGGGCGGTTGACGGACCTGTGCGGTGAGTGGTCTGCCATTGAGGCCGACGATGACCTCCGGCGCAGCTTCCCTCGCCCGGAGCTAGACGACAGCAACTGGCAGCCGGTGCGGGTTCCCGGGCATTGGCAAGCGGAACCTCACTTTGCCTCTTCGGACGGGCCCTTGCTTTACCGCCGCCGCTTCGACATGGAGACGCTTGCCAAGGGCCAGCGGGCCTGGCTCGTCATGGACGGCATTTTTTACCAGTCAGACGTCTGGCTGGACGGGTCTTACCTTGGGGACACCGAGGGGTACTTTTTCCCCCATGCGTTCGAAGTGACGTCGGCACTCGAGGAGCGCTCCGAGCACCTTCTCGGGCTCGAAGTCGTTTGCGAGCGAACTACCAAGCGTCGGGACAAGCGGGCCCTAACGGGTGTCTTCGGGAACTGGGACTGCATCGACCCTGCGTTCAACCCGGGGGGGATCTGGGGCCCGGCCCGGATCGTGGTCGGTGGCTCGGTGTACATCTCGTCGCTGCGAGCCACCTGCGTGGAGGCCCGAGCCGGCCGGGCGGTCCTGGATATGGTCGCCGAGCTAGACGCGGCCGAAGCAGTGACAGTCACGCTCCGCACCGAGGTTCGCCGAGCTGGCAACGACGAGGTCGTGGCGACGCTGGACAAGCAACACCCGCTCGCATTGGGGGCCAACCGCCTCCGGTGGCGGCTGGTCGTGCCCGACCCTGAGCTGTGGTGGCCGGTTGGGCTCGGCGAACAGCCCCTCTATGACCTCTCCGTCAGCGTTGCGCTCGAGGGTCAACCACTTGGGTCGAAGGTGTTGCGCACCGGTCTGCGACAGGTGCGCGCCCATGACTTCATCTGGTCGGTCAACGGGGAGAGGGTTTTCCTGAAGGGTGCGAACCTAGCCCCGACCCGGCGCGATCTTGCTTACGCTTCCCCGGCCGAAGTCACCCGCGATGTCGAGCTCGCTCTCGAGGCGGGGCTCAACATGCTGCGCGTGCACGGTCACGTCGGGCGTCCTGAGCTCTATGCGGCGGCCGACGAGTTAGGCGTCCTGATCTGGCAGGACATGCCCCTTCAGTGGGCGTACAAGGGGGTGCGGCGTGAGGCTGTCCGCCAAGCCGGAAAAGCGGTCGACCTCCTCGGCCACCACCCCTCGATAGTGGTCTGGTGCGGGCACAACGAACCCTTTTCATTCGAGCTCCAGCCCGGAGGGCCGTTAGGCGCGCTCAGCGCGCTCGGGGTGGCCGCGGCGCACGCCCTGCCCAGCTGGAACAAGTCGGTCCTCGACAGCAGCATCCGCCGGGCATTCGAGCGAGCGGACCCTTCCCGTCCTGTGGTGGCGCATTCGGGGGTGCTCCCGCACCCGGCGTGGGGCACCGACAGCCACTTTTACTTCGGCTGGTACCTCGGCCGCTCCCAGGACCTCCCCCGGGCAATCGCCGCGTGGCCGGCCGCAGGACGCTTCGTCGGCGAGCTGGGCGCGCAGGCGGTCCCCACAACGGCCGGTTTCATGCGCCCCGACCGTTGGCCCGGCCTCGACTGGGGGGACCTGGAAGAGCATTACTGCCTGCAGAAGGGCATTTTCGACAACCTCGTCCCACCTGCGAGCTACGAAACGTTCGAAGCGTGGCGCGATGCCACCCAGATTTACCAGGCACGCCTGATCAAGGAGCAGGTCGAGACCTTGCGCCGCCTCAAGTTCCGCCCGACCGGCGGGTTCGCCGTGTTTTGCCTGAACGATGCGCAGCCGGCGGTCAGTTGGTCGTTGCTCGACCACGAACGCGTCCCGAAGGCCGCTTTTGCGGTGCTGAAGAAGGCCTGTGCCCCGGTCCTCGTCGTGGGGGATTGGCCTGCACCGAACTACAGCCCTGGGGCTCTCTTTTCAGTCGACGTCCATGTTGTCAACGACCTCCGCGTACATCTGGACGATGCAGTCCTTGAAGCCAGGCTCCTCTGGCCGGGCGGTGGGCGTGCCTGGCGGTTCGCGGGCGACGTGCCTGCGGGGCCTCCGAGCTTCGTCGGACGGCTCGTGTCGAGGTTGCCCGAGGTTGCAACACTGAAGGCGGGCGCCGCCCTGGAAGGGGCCGCAGCAGGGGCCGCAGCAAATACAGGGGGAGAGGCCGCATCCGGGGGCGCTTCGCCTCGTGGCGGGTCATGGCCCGTCGAGCTGCAGCTACAGCTGAGGTGGGCCGGTTCCACCGAGCCGGCAACGAACCACTACGAGACTTGGGTAAAGGCCTAGCGCTCCAAAAGGCGGGCCCTTAGCGAGGCTAAGAGACGCTGAAGTAGATGGTCATGGCCAGGCCGAACACGACGCAATAGATGGCGAACGGCGTGAGGTTGCGAGTCTTGAACCAACGCACGAGCCAGTGAACGGAAATGACCGCAGCCACCGCTGCGAAGGCGAGCCCGAGCAGCGCTGGCACCCGCACGCCGGCGCCGTCGGCGCCGAGGAAGTCAGGGAGCTTGTACAGCCCGGCAGCCAGGATCACCGGGGTTGCCAGCAGGAACGCAAAGCGCGCCGCCGTCTCTTGCGAAAGGCCCCGCGCCAAGCCTGCGGTCATGGAGACGCCGTCCCGGCTGATCCCCGCAATCAGCGCCGTGGACTGCGCGAGCCCGACGACCAGAGCGTCCCCATAGCTGAGCTTCGCCATGGCGCTGCCAGCCTCGATCTCGTCGCCGTCAGCGGATGGCTCCTCACGCTGCACGTCGCGCGCGACCGCCCTGCGCCTGAAGCCTTCGCCGGCGAACAGTACAAAGCCGTTGACAGTCAGGAAGATCGCTGCCGCCAACGGCTTAGCGAGGAGTACACGTAGCTCGTGCTCCAGGGCGATGCCGATGATGCCAGCCGGGATAGTTGAGACGATGATCAGCCAAGCCACCTTCTCGGTGGGCGTCTCGATCTTGCGGCGGACCACCGAGCGGGCCCAGCCGCGGATTATGAGCAGCCAGTCCCGCCAGAAGTAGGCAAGCAGTCCCAGGGCGCTCCCGACGTGGAGCATGACCACGAAGCCGAGCCAGTGCGACTCCGGCTGGGACTGAGAAACGACCAGAGCGTGCCACCCGAAGAGCGAGGGGTAAATGACCGTATGGCCGAGGCTCGAAATCGGGAACAGCTCGGTAACGCCTTGCAAAAGGCCGAGGACTATCGCTTGAAAGTCACTGATGTGCAGCGGCGGGATGCTCGAGCTGGCGGAGGTGGCCACGAGTTTGGCGTGAGCGGCCAGCATGTTGGCGTGTAACGGCAGGGACGCATGGAGCATGGGCCAAGGGTACTTAGGTCGTAGCGGCAGCTGGTAGATCTATGGGATGGCCCGGTTCCTGTCGGCTGCTTGGTTCGATGAGCTGTCGGTCGGAACTGAAAGGCTTGCCGAGCCGCACGACATCGCCGGCCACCCCGTTACCGAGCGCGCAAGCACTGCCGAACATGTGGCGGCAGGCAGCCGGGCGCCCGAACTGGTCGTCGAAGTTATCGCCAGCGGAGCCCCTGAGGGCGAGGTACGTTACCAGATAGTGATGGAGATCGACGGCCCCAGGCTGGTGTCGCGAAGAAAGGACTTCCGTCCCGCCCACGTGGAACTGCGGGCCGGTTACGCCACCTTGGCGGGCATAGCCTCAGGTGAACTCTCTGCCATTGACGCGCTTTCCGCCGGCCTCGCGCGCGTGTCCGGGAACATCGCGGCGCTGTCCGCCGACCAATCGGCCATCGGCGGCCTGGACCTCCTCCCACCCGCCGTGCGAGCCACTACGACGTTTGAGTAATGGCAGATGGAAGCTCACTTGCCCACAAGTCCTGGTTGGTACCGCAACCCTGACGAGCCGCAGTCGCTGCGGTACTGGGACGGGCAATCCTGGACAGGACGGGCCAGGTCTCGTCCGGCTTGGGCCCTGGACGCTGAACCTTTCGACCTGGCCGAGCACGACTTCGACCGCTCCGTCGAAGGGCCGGTGCACCCCAAGCAACTGCGCGAACCGGTTACAAGCGGTGCCTGGGCGCGGGAGTGGTTCTTGTCATGGCGGCCCAGACAGGCCGAACAGGGTTGGCAGGAGCGGCGTGAGAGGAGGTCGAGGCCTCTTCCGTCCCCCGGCCCAGTGCCGAGCATCAAGCTCGGCCCGGCACGCCGGCCGCTGCTCATCCTGGGCTTGCTGTTTGTAACCGCCTTCGCCGTAGTGATCTCGAGTTTCGCCGTGATAGCCCCCTATGAGAACAGGGGTGGCCTCCAGCCCGCGGACAGGGCAGTCGAGGACAGCTTCGTCACGAAGGCTGGCAGGGAATGTGCCGCCGTCTTGCCGAAGTACCGGCCAGTGTTCGCCGACGGTGTGGACGGGCCGGCCATCGCTGCGGCTGCCCGGGAGGTGGACGTCCTCGGCAATCAGTTGGAGGCGGTCACGACGCCGGCTGATATGCAGGGCACGGTGCAAGAGTGGCTCCAAGCCTGGAGGAACTTCACCAACGAGGAACGCCGCTACGCAGCCGTTATCGGCCCGGCTGCACACCTGCGAGGCCGGGTCGCACCGCGCCTGTTATCAGAGACGTCGCAGCAGGCTGCCAACGCGGACCGCCGGGCGGCCGACCAGATAGCCGTCGAGGCGGACACCTTCAGTTCCAACCTTGTCGGCACCGCCTGCCGCCTCCTGCAGGCCCCCGCGGCCTGACTTAGCGGCGGGCCACGGCCCGGTACCTGTGGACTTGCGAAGAAAGCCACACAAAGAGTTGATCTGCGCCCGTGGAAGGGGGATAGTGGTAGATCTAGGCCAAGACAGTCCTGTTTACTGGAGGTGCAGTGCAATGCTCTGCGACGTAGTGGACGACCAGTTCCTCACCAAGTACCGCTCATTGCTCGATGCCGAAGATGAGGCTTTCGACGAGCTCGAGCATGCCTACGAGGATGGTGACAGGGCCCACTTCGACATCGACTTGGCTGCGTGGCGAGCGGCCGTAGAGCGCAAACTGCTGTACCTCCACAGGCTTGGCTTGGTCAGCCCACCAGCGCTGACGCACTGAGCCACCCAGCAACTGGCGGCACTAATGCGGCCGGTCCCAAACGCGTTTGGGGTGCCGGGGGAGGCTCCGCGGTCTTCGCGGGCCTCTCACACTTTTAGCGCGATGGCAACAGCCCAAGGTCGAGCACGCTGTCGCGTTCGGCGAGCAGCTCTGCGGTGCTCCGGTCGATCAGCCCGCGTGAAAAGTCGTTGACCTCGAGACCCTCGACCACCCGGTACTTCCTGGCGCCGGCAGTCACCGGGAAGGAGCAAAACACGCCTTCGGACGTCCCGTACCACCCGTCCGAGAAGACCGCCATCGACGTCCAGTCGCCTTCGGGAGTTCCGAGGTACCAGTCGCGTACGGAATCTACGGCTGCGCTGGCGGCCGAAGCGGCGCTCGACGCCCCACGCGCCTCGATGATCGCAGCGCCACGCTGCTGGACGGTTGGGACCAGCTCCTTTTCCACCCAGTCGATGCCACCCACGAGCTCGAGAGCCGGCTTCCCGGCAATCCTGGCATGGAAGATGTCGGGGTACTGGGTGGCGGAGTGGTTACCCCAGATCGACAGGTTGGTCACGGTCCGGACCGCTGCGCCGGCCCGGGCGGCCACTTGGCCCAGCGCCCGGTTCTGGTCGAGGCGGGTCATGGCTGAGAACTGCTGCGGTGAGAGCGGGGTCGCCGAGTGGCCGGCGTTGTGGGCGGCGATCAGACAGTTGGTGTTGGCCGGGTTGCCGACGACCAGGACGCGGACGTCCCGGGCGGCGCTCGCAGCGAGAGCCCTTCCCTGGACGCTGAAAATGGCGCCGTTCGCCTCGAGCAGGTCCCGCCGCTCCATCCCCTTGCTGCGCGGCCGCGCACCGACCAAGAGCGCAATGTCCGCGTCGCCGAAGGCAACCTCGGGGTCTGAGCTCATCGTCACCGTTGTGAGCAGAGGGAAGGCGCAGTCGTCGAGCTCCATTACGACGCCTCCAAGGGCCCCGAGGGCTTCGGGGATCTCCAGCAGTTGCAGGGCGACCGGCTGGTCGGGCCCGAGCATCGCCCCGCTCGCGATCCTGAACAAGAGGCTGTAGGCGATCTGGCCCGCGGCGCCTGTGACCGCAACCTTCACGGGCGGCTTGGCAACGTTCGAGATATTGGTCACGGCGCGCCTACAGCTTCCCGATGATCGCGCTTGCGAACTCCGAGGTCTTGACCTCGGTGGCGCCTTCCATTTGCCGGGCGAAGTCGTATGTCACCACGCGCTCGGCGATTGTCGCCTCCATGGCGCGCACAATGTCGTCAGCCGGTTCTTGCCAGCCGAGGTGCTCCAGCATCAGGACCCCTGAGAGCAGGACGGAGCCCGGGTTCACTTTGTCCTGGCCCGCGTACTTGGGTGCGGTGCCGTGCGTAGCTTCGAAGATCCCGTGCCCCGTCACGTAGTTGATGTTCGCCCCCGGTGCGATCCCGATGCCCCCCACCTGGGCGGCAATTGCGTCAGAAAGGTAGTCCCCGTTCAGGTTGGTGGTGGCGATTACGTCGAAATCTCCCGGGCGGGTGAGGACCTGCTGCAGGGTGATGTCAGCGATGTTGTCTTTCACCAGGATCTTGTCACCCGGCTTGCCGCCGCAATCGTCCCAGCTGACGGCCACGTCGGCGAACTCCTCCCGAGCGACCTCGTAGCCCCATTTACGAAAAGCGCCCTCAGTGAACTTCTGGATGTTCCCCTTGTGGACCAGGGTCACCGATTCGCGCCCGTGTTCGACCGCGTACCGCAGCGCCGCTCGGACGAGCCGTTTGCTGCCGGTGATAGATATCGGTTTTATCCCAATCCCGGAGTCCGGTCGGATTTGCCAGCCGAGCTCGTCGTGGAGCAGTTCGATCAGGCGCTTGGTCTCGGGAGCGCCTTCTTCGACCTCGAGGCCGGCGTAGATGTCCTCTGTGTTCTCCCTGAAGATGACCATGTCGACCAGGTCAGGCCGCTTGACCGGAGATGGCACCCCCTGGAACCAGCGGACTGGCCGCAGGCACACGTACAGGTCGAGGATCTGGCGCAGCGCCACGTTCAGGGAACGGAAACCTCCGCCTATCGGCGTCGTCAGCGGGCCCTTGATACCGATCAGGTACTCGCGGAAAGCGGCAAGCGTGTCTTCGGGCAACCAGTCCCCGGTCTCCCTGAACGCCTTCTCCCCTGCGAGCACCTCGGTCCAGGCGATCTTGTGCCCGTGCTTGGCGACGGCGGCGTCGATGACTCGCTGGGCCGCCGGCCAGATGTCCACGCCCGTGCCGTCGCCTTCGATGTAAGGGATGATGGGCTCGTTGGGGACCCGGAGCTTGCCGTCGGGCCCCATAGTTATCTTGTCAGCCATGGTCCGCAAGCCTAGGGCGGCTAGGGACGTAGGACGAGCGCCCCGAGATCGCGCGCCGCGCCCGGACCGGTCCCCCTTCTGGGGAATTACAGCCCTTAGCCTGTAGCCCAAATGACGGTCCCGGTGAGCGCCTCGCAGCCCGGTGCCTCGAAGGATTGGGCCGGGCCGTTGGAAGGCGTCTTCCTGGACGACAACTTGCGAGTCCTGCGATCGCTACCGGACGCTTGCGTCGACCTCGTTTACATCGACCCCCCTTTTGGGACGCAGCAGGTCCGTACGTTGGGCTCCATCCGGACAGGTGCCGGCGCCAAGGTCCGCAAGGGTTTCGCCGGCCGTATCTACCAGTTCGAGGTGGTCTCCACCCACTGCTACCGCGACGACATGGCCCTCCCGGAGTACCTGTCGTTCCTGTACGAGCGCCTCGCCGAGATCCACCGCGTGCTCAGCCCGACGGGGTCGGTCTACCTCCACCTCGATTTTCACGCCACCCATTACGCACGGCTCCTTCTCGACGAATTGTTCGGGCCGGAGCGCTTCTTGAACGAGGTCATCTGGGCCTACGACTACGGCGGTCGCGCCCGGGACCGCTGGCCCAAAAAGCACGACAACATCCTGTGGTACTCGAAATCCGCCAAGTGGACCTTCAATATCGACGACATCGACCGCGTCCCGTACATGGCCCCGGGCCTCGTCGGGCCGGACAAGGCCGCCCGCGGCAAGCTCCCGACGGACACCTGGTGGCTCACCATCGTGCCTACCAATGGGACCGAGCGAACCGGTTACCCGACGCAAAAACCCCTCAAGTTGCTCGAGCGTGTCGTGAGGGCTTCGAGCAACCCGGGGGACCTGGTGGCAGATTTCTTTTGCGGGAGCGGGACAACCGGAGTTGCTGCCAAAAACCTGGGCCGGCGCTATCTACTGGTGGACGACAACCCGGAGGCGATCAAGATCACAAATGAGCGCCTTGCGCTGCAGCTGCCCTAGAGATGGTCACTTAGCGAGCTCTAGAGGCCCAGGTTGGCGTGGATTTGGCGGGTCGCCTCCGAGCGGTTGAGCGTATAGAAGTGGAGCCCCGGGGCCCCCTTGTCGAGCAATTGGGCGCACAGTTCGGTGGCAGCGTCGACGCCGGCCTTCGCAACGCCCTCCGGCCCGCCCCGCTCAGCTGCAGCCTCGAGCCGATCGACGAGCCAGCGCGGCACCGCACAGCCCATCTGTGCGACGTGAGGGAGAGAGGCCAGGTTCGTGACGGGCAGGATGCCGGGGAGCACGGGCTTGTTCAGGCCCTTTGCCTCGACGTCTTCGACCAGCGCGAAATAATCTGCAATGTCGAAAAAGAACTGTGTTACGGCAAAGTCGGCAACCCGTAATTTCTGGGCCAGGAACCGCCGGTCACTTACCAAGCTGGGCGAGCGCGGGTGGCCCGAGGGGTGGGCCGCCACGCCGATGCAAAACCCGCCGATCGCCCGGGCGAGCTCGACCAGCTCCAGAGCATGGGCGAGTTCGCCCGCCGGCACCGACGGATCGGTCGGGGCGTCGCCCGCGAGCGCCATCAGGTTTTCGACTCCCGCTTTCCTGAAACTGACCAATATGTCGGCCAGCTCCAAGCGGGTGTGGCCGCTGCAGGTC
>DATKHZ010000530.1:0-4894 GCA_035509995.1 Acidimicrobiales bacterium
GCGGCCCGGCCTGCGCGAGGCGCCACCACGCGGCCCTGCGCGAGCCGGTCGAGGAGTGGCGTGACGGTGCCTGGGAGCGAAAGGTCGCCAGCTCGGGCCGAGAGCTGGTGTGGTTCCCCGAGCAGGCAGGAGCTGATTGCTACCGCATCAACCGCCCGGATACTCTGCTTATCGCTCGGACGTTCCCGGGCCTTCGGTTTGCAACTACCAGAGCAGCGGCGTCGCGGCGGGACCGCTTCACCTCCTGGTTGCCCATGTTGCGGCCCCCTCATCCCGAGGGAACGGTCGGGGCGGTCAGGGTCGAAGTGCGCGGCCTTCGGGGCGGGGCAGCCGAGACCGTGGTGGTCGGCGCCGTCGGCCGCCCAGCGCTCCTGGCAGGGACCGTGGCGGCCTCGATGGCAATTCGCGCCGCCTCAGGCGAGTTGCGCCCAGGTGCTGGCGGCTTAGCATCACGGGTCGAGGGCCCGGGCGAGGTGCTCGCCGATCTCTCGGAGCGAGGTGTCCGGCTCGTGACATTCGAGGGTGCCGCGATGACCCCCGCCCAGTAGGGCTGGTCCGCCGAGCCAGCTCAGGGTTTGCGGCGGTGTTTCCAGCTGAAGGGGTCTACCCAACCCACAATGGCCAGGGCCTTATTGACGAGGCTCAACGCAGCCGTTGCGGCGAAGTCGTCGGTGCGCTCGTGGACACGCTGGACCAGTTCGGACTGCGCTTCTTGCAGCGACGCCCTGTCCCCGGACGCGACCAACTGTTTGACTGCCGCTTCGGGGCTTTGCCCGTCCTCAGCGAGAGCAACGGCCTGTGCGGCTATAGGTTCGAGTGACGCCATCAGGGCCGACAGTAGCGGATCCCTAGCTCCTCCCCCTACGCCCGAGGAAACGGACGACCGGGTCGTACTTGACATCGATAACGCGCTCTTTCATAGGGATGATCGCGTTGTCGGTTATCTTGATGTGCTCCGGGCACACTTCCGTGCAGCACTTGGTGATGTTGCAATAGCCAAGGCCCTCGGACTGCTGCAGCGACTTCTTGCGGTCGAGGTCGTCGTTTGGGTGCATGTCGAGCTCGGCGTACCGGATGAAGAAACGTGGCCCGGCAAAATGCGGTTTGTTTTCCTCGTGGTCACGCACCACATGGCAAGTGTTCTGGCACAGCCAACATTCGATGCACTTGCGGAACTCCTGGGAGCGTTCCACGTCGGTCTGGTACATCGTGAAAGGAGCCACCGGCTGGTCGGCGCTAGGCCTGAAAGCGGGCACGTGGCGGGCCTTTTGGTAATTGAACGACACGTCGGTAACGAGGTCCCTGATCACGGGGAAGGCTCGCAGCGGGGTTATCGTCACGGCTTCGCCTTCGGCGAAAGTGGACAGCCTCGTCATGCACATGAGCCCTGGCCTCCCATTGATCTCTGCGGAGCACGAACCACATTTCCCGGCCTTGCAGTTCCATCTCACCGCCAGGTCGTTGGCCTGGGTCGCCTGGGCGTGGTGGACGGCGTCGAGGACGACCTGGCCTTCTTCTGCCGGTACGACGTAGTCCTTGAGGTCGCCGCCGCTTGGCCCGCCGCGCCAGATCCGAAGTTTCAGCTCATAGCTCAATGGAGCTCCTCCAGTAGTTCGGCGAGCTCCGGCGGGGGTTTGGGCAGTGCCTGGCGCCGTACGGCAAGGGCGCTATGAGAAGAGGACGACGCGTCGGCGCCGATCTGGAGCACCACGTTCTGACCGCTCCAGTAGGGGTCGGTCATCGGGTAGTCGTCGCGCGTATGGCCGCCCCGGCTTTCCTGGCGTTCGAGTGCCGCCCTGGCGACCGCCTCTGAGACGAGCAGCATGTTGCGCAGGTCGAGCGCGAGGTGCCAGCCGGGATTGTACTGGCGGTTGCCCTCGACCGAGACTGAGGCGGCGCGCGCGCTCAATGCAGCGATGCTGTCGAGGGCCTCTTTCAGCTCGCTCTCCACGCGGATTATGCCGACGAGGTCTTGCATTGTCTCCTGCAGTTCGCGGTGGACGCTATAAGGGTTTTCCTTTACAGCGCTCTCCTGGAACGGCGCGAGGGCTACTTCGGCGAAACGGGCGACGTCGGCCTGAGCAACCTTCGGGCGCGCCGAGCCAAGACCAGCGGCAAAGGCGGCCGCGTACTCGCCGGCCCGCTTGCCGAAAACAATGAGGTCGGAAAGGGAGTTACCACCTAGGCGGTTGGCACCGTGCATACCTCCGCCAACTTCACCCGCTGCGAAAAGGCCGGGCACCACTGAGGCCTGGGTGTCGGGGTCGACTTCGACGCCGCCCATCATGTAATGGCAAGTAGGGCCGATCTCCATAGGTTCTTTGGTGATGTCGACGTCGGCCAGTTCTTTGAACTGGTGGTACATCGAGGGTAGTCGCCGCCGGATGAACTCGGGCGTGCGCCTGCTGGCGATGTCGAGCAAGACCCCGCCGTGCGGGGAGCCCCGGCCGGCCTTTATCTCACTATTTATTGCGCGAGCTACTTCGTCACGCGGCAAAAGTTCGGGCGGGCGGCGGTTGTTCGTCTTGTCGGTGTACCAGCGGTCAGCCTCTTCAATATTGTCGGCCGTTTCGGCCTTGAAGAACTCCGGGATGTAGTCGAACATGAACCGGCGTTTCTCCGAGTTGAGAAGGATCCCGCCGTCTCCTCGCACCGACTCGGTCACGAGCAAACCTCGCACCGAAAGGGGCCACACCATGCCCGTCGGGTGGAACTGGACGAACTCCATGTTGAGCACCGTCGCCCCGGCGCGAAGAGCGATCGCGTGGCCGTCACCGGTGCACTCCCAGGAGTTGGACGTCACTTTCCAGGATTTTCCGATCCCCCCGGTGGCCAGCACGACGGAGGGCGCCTCGAACACCACAAAGCGGCCCGAGTCCCGCCAGTACCCGAAAGCACCGGCCACATTGGCGCCGTCTTTCAGCAGATCTGTGATCGTGAGCTCCATGAAAACGTCGATCCCCATTGAGACCGCTCGCTGCTGGAGCGCCCGGATCATCTCCAGGCCGGTACGGTCCCCGACGTGAGCCAGGCGGGCGTAGCGGTGGCCGCCGAAGTCGCGCTGGCTGATCTTGCCGTTCTGAGTCCGGTCAAAAAGCGCCCCCCATTGCTCGAGCTCGTAAACGCGGGCTGGCGCCTCCTTGGCGTGCAGTTCGGCCATGCGCCAATGGTTGAGCAGCTTGCCGCCCCGCATCGTGTCGCGGAAATGGACTTGCCAGTTGTCCTCGGGCCATAGATTGCCGAGCGCAGCCGCGATGCCACCTTCGGCCATCACGGTGTGCGCCTTGCCGAGCAGGCTCCGGCAGATGAGCGCGGTGCGGGCCCCGGCGTCGTGAGCTGCTATCGCTGCCCGCAGGCCGGCTCCGCCGGCTCCGATCACTACGACGTCGTATGAGTGGTGTTCGAATGTTTCTTCTGCAGCCATCAGAAAAACCTCGGGTCGTGTACCCACCCGCTTGCTACCAGGCGGACATAGAGGTCCGTAAGGGCAACGAAAACCAGGCTCACCCAAGCGATCTGCATGTGCCTCGTGTTCAGCTTGGACACGAACCCCCAGAGCTTGAAGCGGACGGGGTGGCGGGAGAAATGCTTGAGCCGGCCGCCGACTATGTGCCGGCACGAGTGGCAGGAGAGTGAATAGGACCACAGCAAAGTTGCATTTACGACCAGCACCACCGTCCCGAGCCCCATCCCCCAGCCGTTCGCGAAATGGAAGGCCTCGATAGCGTCCCAGGTCAGGATGCAGTTCAGCACGAGCCCGAGGTAAAAGAAGTAGCGGTGCACGTTCTGGAGGATGAGTGGCAGGCGTGACTCGCCCCTGTAGGCCTTGTGTGGTTCCTTGACGGCGCATGCCGCCGGCGATTGCCAGATCGAACGGTAGTAGGCCTTGCGGTAGTAGTAGCAGGTGAACCTGAAACCGAGCGGCACGACGAGCACCAGGACCGCCGGCGAGATGGCCCACCACGGCCCGACCACCCCGACCATCGGCGCGTGGACGAACTTCGAGCCCGCTCGAGCATGGCCGCAGATCGTCGCAATGCACGGCGAGTACAAGGGGGACAGGTACGGGCGCGCGTAGTAGTTGGCGTTCTGGAACGCCGCCCAGGTCGAGTACGCGACGAAGCTCAGCAGCACCGTCGCAGTGATCGTCGGCTCGGCCCACCACCGGTCCGTCCTCAGGGTCTTGGCTGCTATCGCCGCACGCGGCCCCGAGCGAGGAGCAGGAGACCCCTGGGGCACCTCGGTTGCGGTGGCGGTCATTGCGGCATGGCCGCTGTACCTGTTCGAGCCATCGGCCCTACGCTAACCGGGCGACGCCCGGGGCGGCACGACGGTTGCTGCGTCACCCCGACCCGGCAAGTTACTGCAGCATTAATCATCATGTCGCGGCTTGACATTGCCCTCCCGGGTGGAGAGACTCTGACCACAAGTCAGTACGCCGTTCACATATACGAACGATTCGGGCTGCCAAGTCCCCTAAAGGAGCGCTATGACACCAAGGACCAAGCTGCGCAGGCTGGCAGTGTCCCTGCTGGGAACGGGGGTTGCGGCTACCGCAGCCGTGGGGCTGGTAAGCCCAACCGGGGCCAGCGCCACTTCGCTGGCCAGCGTCTCCATGGGCATCGAGCCTTGGATCGGCTATGCCCCCTGGTACATCGCCCAACAGGAGCAGTACTTCGCCAAGTACGGGCTTAAGGTCAACATCGTGAACTTCGAGCAGGACGCTGACCGCAACACCGCCCTCATCGCCGGCAAGACCAACGTCTCCAACATCGACACCGGCCGTACCATCCAGTTCGCCAACCAAGGCGAGCCGGCCGTGCCTTTGATGCTGGAGGACGACTCCAATGGGGCCGACGCGATCATGTCGGTCAAGTCCATCTCCACCGCGGCC
>DATKHZ010000531.1:0-2682 GCA_035509995.1 Acidimicrobiales bacterium
CGGCGTTGACAAGCCCTGATGCCGCACCCGCATCGGCCGGCGCCACGCCGGCGAGCGACGCTGATGTGAGGCTGACCAGCGAGATCCCGCTCCCAAGTCCCAACAGCACGAGGCAGAGGAAGATGTGAGGGTACGACGTCCCGGCGTGCAGGCGGCTAGCGAGCACGAGGCTCCCTGTCGCAAGGCCGATCCCGGACAGCATCAGGGGTTTCCGCGGGATGCGGGCCATGAGGTACCGGCTCGTGATCTGAGATGCGAGGAACACCGACGTCGGCACTGCCAGGAAAGCAAGCCCGGCCCGTAGCGGTGAGTACCCCTCGACGTCTTGCAGGAACTGCGACAGGAAGAAGAACATCCCGTACATCCCGGCGTAGACAAGACCGCGGGCGACGTTGGCGGTGTTCCGGGTGGAGTTGGCCAACAGCCGAAGCGGCAGGATCGGCTCCTCGGCGCGAGCTTCGATCCGCACGAACGCCGCGAGCAGCAGCACTCCGGCCGTCAGGGAGCAGAAGGTGAGTGGGTCGCCCCAGCCGTTGCTCCCAGCCTCGACGAGCCCGAGCACGAGGCCGGTCATCCCGGTAGTCGAGGTGATCGCACCAGCGATATCGAAGCGGCCACGACGGCGCTCGGTTTCGACGAGGACAAGGCGGCCGATGGACCACACGGCGAGCCCGATCGGGACATTGACGAACATCACCCACCGCCAAGACAGGAACTCGGTCAGAAAACCTCCTGCTACCAGGCCAGTCGCTCCTCCGGCGGCCGACACCGTGGTGAAGAGCCCGATTGCGCGCACCCGCTGTTGGCCCTCAGGGAAGACCGACGTGAGCAGAGCCAGCGAGGACGGCGCTGCGAGTGCAGCGCCGACGCCTTGCATGGCACGGCTACCGAGCAGCATCCAGCTGTCAAGGGCGAACCCGCCGACCAGCGAGCTCAAAGAGAAGACCGCAATACCTAGGAGGAACGTACGCCGCCGGCCGATGAGGTCACCGGCGCGGGCACCGAGTAACAACAGCCCGCCGAAGGTGAGGATGTAGCCGTTCAGCACCCACGACAAGCTGGTGCTGGAGAAGCCCAGGCCCCGCTGGATGTGCGGCAGGGCCACGTTGACAATCGTGGCGTCCAAAACGACCATGAGCTGAGCTGTAAGGATGACGAACAAGAAAACAGAGGGGTTGACAAGACGTCGCCGGACGGCTCCAGACCAACTTTCCCTAAGGGGGCTGGCGGGGGCTCGTCTCGGCTCGAGAACTGACGTGGGGGGCATTGACTACGACCTTTTCGCTGGTATCCTATTAAGTAACCGGAAGCTTCCTCCACTTAGTATACGGAGGATGCCTCCGTTTTGCAAGTGATTACCGGCCCGGAGGCGCCGAAAGAATGACTGCCCAGCAGACGACCGCTTTAGCTAGCACCGATGACCTGGCAATTGAGGACGCCGGCGACGCCGGGCGGTGCATGCGTTCCGATGCCCGGCGCAACAACGAACGGCTGGTCACGGCCGCTCGCGAGGTCTTCGCGAAGTGCGGCGGCGGGGCGTCCATGGAGGCCATAGCCAAGCAGGCGGGTGTCGGGGTGGGCACCCTTTACCGCCACTTCCCCAAGCGGATCGACATCGTCGAAGCCGTCTACCGGACCGACGTCGACGACCTGGTTTGCGCAGCGGAAGAGGCCGTCGCCCACAATGAGCCATGGCCGGCGCTCGTCGCGTGGCTCGAGGCGTTCCTCCGCTACGGGCAGGTGAAGCGGACCTTCCTCAACGAGCTACATGAGGCGTTCGACAAGAACCCTCAGCTAAAGGTGGCCTCGCGGGAGCGGATCAACCAGGCAGTTGACACGGTCTTGGGCCGGGCTCAGAAAGCCGGGGTGGCCCGGACCGATCTCGATGGGCCAGATCTCATGCAAATCCTCGGCCCGATGTGCACGAGCGCGACTCTCACCGAAGCCCAGGGCGAGCGCCTCCTCGGCATGATCCTCGACGGGCTCCGCCCGCCCGCATAGGGCTCTCCACCGGGATAGGCCTGGTCTCGGACGGGGCACGGTCCGCCCGGATGAGGCTCTCTCTCCGCCCGGTCAGACGGGACGGCGCCTGCTGTTCAGGAAAGCACTCGGCGGTGGAAGTTACGCAATCCCAGGGCAAGGAATACCGCCGCGAAACCGGTCACGACGGGGTAGATCACGTACAGGTGCATATGCGATGAAGCGGTGAACGCCGCCCGCATGCCCTCGTTCACATAGACGAGCGGGTTTACGAGCACGACCGTCTGTAGCCAGTGGAACCCTCCGATCTTCACCGGCGCGAGGCGGGTCCAGGGGTAATACGTGCAACCTAAAAAGGTGACGGGCAGGATGATGAAACCGAACATGAGGCCGATGTTGCGCGGCTCGAAACTCGTGCCGAGTACCAGGCCGAGACCGGACATTGCGATGGCAGCCAGCGGCACGAGGGTGAGGATTATCAACCAGTGCAGGTGCAGGTGCGCGTTGACGCCCGCGGCGTGCACGACCGAGGCTATCGGCAACACGATCACAGCCGAGATCACGCCCTGCGCCGCCCCCGACAGCACCTTGGCCATTGCGACGAGCCAGATCGGGCAGGGAGCTTGGACTCGGTCCTCGATCTCGCGCGTGTAACCGAATTCCGAGGCCATCGCGAGCGCGATCGACTGCACGCCCTGGAAC
>DATKHZ010000532.1:0-5111 GCA_035509995.1 Acidimicrobiales bacterium
CAGTCGGCGAGGACCTCGTCGGCCAGGTGGCCTTCGACGTCTATGACGAAGCAGTACTCACCGAGCGCCTTTTTCGTTGGCCGCGACTCGAGTTTGGTCAGGTTGAGATTTCGCGCGGCGAACTGCCCCAGGATCATGTGCAGGTTGCCGGGGTGGTCCGAGCCCTGGAAACAGACGATGCTGGTCTTGTCGTGACCGGTTGGCGCCGGGATGCCCCACTGCGGGCGGGCTACCACGATGAAGCGCGTCGTGTTGCCGTCGTGGTCTTCGATGCCTGATGCCAGCGTCTCGAGGCCGTAAAGATCGGCGGCGTGCTTGGTGCCGACGGCCACCACCTGCGGGTCTTGGGCTTCGGCCACCCGCCGAACTGCGTCTGCGGTCGAAGGGCTGGAGTCCTCTTCGGCCCCCGCGAGGTGCTGCGAGAGCCAAGTCCGGCATTGTGCCGTGGCGACGGGTATCGAGATGACCTTCTTCACCATTTCGAGCCGCGCCCCGGCAACACCCACGAGGCATTGGCTCACGGAAAGGTGGAACTCCCTGACGATCCACAGGTCGTGGGCGAATATGAGCTGGTCGAGGGCCACGTTGACGGTACCCTCGATTGAGTTCTCGATCGGGACGAGCCCGATGTCGGCTCGCCCCCCGTCGACTGCATCGAGGATGTCCCAGAAGCTCCCGAACGCTAAGTGCCTCGCAGCCGCCAGATCGGGCTGGCTCAGGAGCGCCTCTTCTGTGAAGGTGCCGGCCGGCCCGAGGTAGGCGACCGTAGTCGTGGGGGTGACCTTCATGCCGCAAGCATACGGCGGGGGTTCCCTAGGCCCCGCCTCGGGGGGCTCGGCACGGTCGAAGCCCCAGGGCCCTGCTTGGCTAGCTGCAGATTGGGCTTCACCCGTCCAAGTACCCCTTCCGCGGTCCGTTAGGCCATCTCCAGTTCCAGGCCAGCGAACGGGTCGCTGGGCGGCAGGTCGTGACGTGACGCCCGGATCAGCGTAACGGCGGCAATAGCAGCGAGGAACAGGACGGCAGCACTGACGGTAAAGCCGGTCGTGTAGCCGTGAACGTTGCCCAGCGCTGAGAACGTTGTCCCCGGGTGGTGGGCGGCTATGTAGGTGGCGGTCGCCGACGCAGCCACGGTGTTCAGCAGCGCGGTCCCGAGCGACCCGCCGACTTGTTGGGTCGCGTTGACAAGCGCACTTGCGACACCCGCGTCGTGAGGGGCGACGCCGATGAGAGCGGTGCTGCTGAAGGGGACGAAGGCGAACCCGAGGCCGATGCTGACGATCAGCTCGGCAGGCAGGACGTGGGTCACGTAGCTTGTGTGCAGGCCGATCTGTGTGAACCAGAGCAGCCCTAGAGCCGCCATAAGGAGGCCGCCGGTCATAACGGGCCGCGGGCCGAAGCGGGGCAACAGTTGGCTAGCCAGCGTCGCAGAGAAGATGATCCCTCCGGAGAACGGCAGGAAAGCGAAGCCGCTCTTTAGAGCCGAGTAGTGAAGAGTGCCCTGCAGGTAGTACGTAAGGAATAGGAAGGTACCGAACAACGCGATCCCCACCAGCAGTGCGGCAAGGAAAGAGCCACCCCGGTTGCGGTCCATCACGACGCGCAGCGGGAGTAGGGGGTTAGCCGTACGGCGTTCCCACAGGACGAAGGCCGTGATCAGGACAACTCCAGCGGCGAGGAAGGCCACCGTGGTCGACGAACCCCACCCGTCGAGTTGTGCCCGGGTGAAGCCGTAGACGAGCGAGAGCAGCCCTGCGGTCACGGCCAAGGCACCGGGGATGTCGTAGTGGTGCTCGCCGGTCACCCGGCTCTCACGCAGTTCACGGGTAGCAACTGCTGCTGTCAGGATGGCGATCGGCACGTTGATGAGGAGCGTCCATCGCCAGGAGGCGTATGTGGTTAAGGCTCCGCCGAGAACCAGCCCGATCGCCGCCCCTCCGCCCGAAATGGCCCCATAGACGCCGAAGGCCCTGGCCCGCTCCTTCGCTTCGGTAAAGGTCACGGTCAGCAACGACAGCGAAGCGGGGGCCATCACTGCTGCAAATGCTCCTTGAAGAGCGCGCGCCCCGAAGAGCATCGCCTGGTCCTGGGCGGCCCCACCTAGCGCCGAGGCAGCTGCGAAGCCGAGGAGGCTGATGACGAACATGCGCTTGCGGCCGAGGTAGTCGGCCAGGCGCCCGCCGATGAGCAGCAAGCCGCCGAAAGCCAGGGTGTAAGCGGTCAGGGCCCACTGGCGGTTGGCTACGGATATGTTCAGCGCACGCTGGGCCGAGGGCAGAGCGATGGTGACGACAGACGCGTCGAGAACGATCATGAGCTGGGCGATCGCGATGATACCGAGGGCGCGGAAGCGCCTCGGGTCGAGCGCGTCGGTCCCAGGTAGTGAGAGGGTCGCAGCTTCCGAGGTTGCAGTTGCCATTGAGATATTCCTTCGTGCTTGAGTGACTTGTTGGCTACAGGTGCTAATACTGACGGAGCAAACCGGTCATCCTGTGGCCACTTTGTTTCCGTTGGCATCCTTGGTATGATGCGGAACGGGGCTTCCGGTTCCTACTATACGGAACTATGGTTCCGTTTGTCAAGGTATTTTGAATGTCGTCTGATATGACAACTCAATGTCGTCCGATGTGACATCGACCACTGCGGCTGCAAGGGAGGGCGCGCCCGCGCCCGGCCCGATGTCGGTCGGGGGTGCGCCTGCCGCCGACCCCGTGCCTCGTGGGGGTGCGCCTGTGCTCGACCCTAGGGCACGCGTCCAACGGGCCGACGCCGTCCGCAACCTCGCCAAGATCCTCCAAGCGGCGGAGGAGGTGTTCGCGGCGGAGGGCCTGGGGGTGCCGATCGACGAGGTGGCCCGCCGCGCGGGGGTCGGTATAGGCACTGTCTACCGTCATTTCCCCACCAAGGAGGCGCTTTTCGAGGCGATCGTGGTTTCCCGTCTCGAAGACCTCATCGAGCGCGCGCAAGAACTGTGCACCGCCACCGACGCTGGTGCGGCGTTGTTCGCCTTCGTGGACGACCTGGTCACGCTCGCCGTCGAAAAAAAGGACATACACGATGAACTAGCTCGCGCCGGGGTGAGCAGCGCGCAGCTGGGTGCACCGATCAAGGACGAGCTCACCGCGCGCGTCGAGGTGCTGCTGCAACGTGCGCAGGCGGCCGGGGCCGTAAGGCAAGACGTCAACATAGTTGACCTCACCACTTTGTTGATGGGTACCTGCATGGCCGCCGGTCAGCAGGGGCGGCCAGAGTGCACCGCCCGCCTGGTCGCGGTCATCTGCGACGGCCTCCGGTCAGCCGCGAGCTCGAATTAGGCCCACTAACAGCGAGCCGCCCAAAGCGTGGCAGCATGGGCAGCGATGAACGAAGCCTCGCTCTACCGCCTTCTCGAGGAACTGAAGGCCGGCGTCGTCAGCCCGGACGAGGTCGTCCGCCGTCTGCGCCGGCTGCCCTATGCCGACCTTGGCTTCGCTCGGGTGGACCACCACAGGACTTTGCGCCAGGGACTGCCGGAGGCGGTCTATGCGCCCGGCAAATCTGTGGCGCAATGCGTGGCGATAGTCGGCGAGCTTCTTGCGGAACCCGATGGGGGGCCGGTTGTCCTGTCCCGGGCGGACGAAGAGCAGGCGTCCGCAGCACTTGCGGCCCACCCGGCAGGAGAGCGCCACGGCTCCACGGTTGTGTGGCGCCCCGCCGCCGCCCGCCCAGAGCATGTGGCTGTTTTTGCGGCAGGCACGGCCGACCTCGTCGTCGCCGAGGAGTGCATGGCCACGCTCGGTGCCCTCGGCCTGCGGCCCACCCTCGTCGCCGACTGCGGTGTGGCTGGTGTGCACCGGTTGCTCGAGCACGTCGACCTGCTCGAGTCGGCCGACGCCGTGGTGGTGATCGCCGGGATGGAGGGCGCCCTAGCCAGCCTGGTCGGCGGCCTCACGCCAGCACCCCTGGTGGCCGTCCCCACCAGTGCCGGCTACGGTGCCTCCCTCGAGGGGGTCACAGCACTCCTGGCGATGTTGGCGAGCTGCGCCCCGGGTGTGTGCGTGGTGGGGATCGACAACGGTTTCGGTGCGGCGTGGGCGATCGCCAGGATCCTCGGGAAGAGGAGCCACGGCCTGGACGGCGATGCTCACGCCGATGCCGCGGACGACGAAGCTCTCGTGGCCCATTGACGACGGTCGCATGGTGGAACTGCTTTGCCGGGATCGCAGGCGACATGGCGCTGGCGAGCCTGATCGATGCCGGTGCTGATATCGACGAAGTCGTCGCCGGCCTGGAAGGGCTCCCCGTCAGCGGTTGGCACATCGAGGTCGCCAAGACGACACGGGCAGGACTTGCGGCGACCCAGGTCCGAGTCGATGTGGACGAGGCGTCGGACCTGACCGAACGTACCTGGGGAACTATCAAGGCGGTTATCGACCAAGCCCCCCTTTTGCCCGAACGCGCCAGAACGCGTGCCCAGAAAGTGTTCGGCCGGCTGGCCGGCGCCGAAGGGCGGCTGCACGGGCTGCCCCCCGAGAAGATCCACTTCCATGAGGTGGGTGGCCTCGACGCGATCGTCGATGTCGTGGGCACGTGCCTGGCGCTGGAGTCCCTCGGTGTTGGTTCGGTACGGTCGGGCCCGGTCGCGCTCGGCACTGGCACGGTGCGCGGGCCCCACGGTTCCCACGGCCTGTTGCCCAACCCAGCTCCCGCCGTGGTCGAACTGCTCGTGGGAGCACCAGTCCAGGGTGTTGCGCGGGAAGAGGAGCTGACCACGCCTACCGGCGCAGCCCTGCTCGCCGCCTTGGCCGAGTCGTTCGGGCCGCTGCCGCAAATGAAGATAACAAGCAGCGGTTACGGCGCCGGCAGCCGTGACCTCGACGGCCTCCCGAACGTGCTCCAGGTGGTCATCGGTGAGCTGCGAACCGAGGGAACGGCGCAAGTTCCCCTTCACCAGGACCTTGTGGTGCTCGAAGCCAACGTGGACGACGTCACCGGAGAGGTGCTGGCCCACACTGTTGGTGCCCTCATGCAAGCCGGAGCGCTTGACGCCTGGCTCGTCCCGGTTGTCGCCAAGAAAGGGCGGCCGGCGCACATCGTCAGCGTGCTGGCGGAGCCGGCGGCCGTTGCCAGAC
>DATKHZ010000533.1:0-2395 GCA_035509995.1 Acidimicrobiales bacterium
GAGGAGCGCCCTCACCGTTGAGACGATGACCGAAGGCACCCCCGCCCCGCTCACTCCGTCGCGAAGCCGGCGCAACCGCCACATGAGCTCCAGGCGACGGCCCATGGTCTCTACGGCGGGGCTTACGCGCTCGAAGGGCAGGGTCTCCCACGCAGGGAAAACGGCAACCTCGCCCGGGCCCACCCAGGCTCCTATTTCATGGGCGAGCCGCTCTGCTGCGGCTCCATTCGGTACCGCCACGACGACGGGCCGCCGAGCGCCGTGCTCGGCAACCGCCGCGATGGCGAAGCCCTGGGCGGCGTCGGCAACCGCGACCGAGCCTTCGGCCCCAATTGTCAACGAAGCCAGGACGCCGTCCCGGTTGGCCAGGGAGAGCAGCCCGGAGAGAGCTGGCGCCGGCCCCGAGGGCGCGTTCGCCTGCTCTTGAACTAAAGACGGCTCTTGGATCAGGGACGACACGGCTCATCCATTAAACGGCTCATCTGTGCCCTGTCGGGAATTGAACTCGTTCTGCGCCGCAGCGAGGCCCTGCGCCAAGATCATCTCGACAGCGTCGGCTGCTGTCTCGACCGCAAGGTCGAGGCTCCGGCGCTCCAGGCGGCTTGGCGCCGACAGGACGTGGTCGGCACCTCCGTCCTTCCCCGCCGGGGGCTTCCCGATCCCGATCCGGACCCTGGAGAACTCATCGGAGCGCAACCAGGCCTTGATCGAACGGAGGCCATTGTGGCCCGCGAGCCCCCCGCCGGCCTTTACCCGGACGTTGCCGAGGGGTAAGTCGAGCTCGTCGTGGACAACGACCAGCTTGCTGAGGTCCGAGACGTTGAAGCGCCTGACGAGGCGGGCTACCGAGCGGCCCGATTCGTTCATGAAGGTTTGCGGGAAAGCTAGCGCAAGGCGCTTACCCTCTAGCCTGACGTCCGCCACGAGCGCGAGTTCTTTGCCCTGGCGCAAGCGCTCACCACGCCGGTCCGCGAGCAGTGCCACGACATCGGCTCCGACGTTGTGACGGGTCTTGGAGTAGCGCGGGCCTGGGTTGCCGAGCCCGACCGCTAAGAGGTCGGCGCCGGCGGTGCCCTCAGACTTCCTGGCCCCGAACAGAGCTGGCTCAGTCCTCCTCGCCCGCAGGACTGCCAGCCACTTCGGGTTCCGCCACGACTTCCTCCGGCACGGCCTCTTCGGCTGCGGCCACTTGGGCCTCGACCGTAGAAGTCGCAGCGATCACGACCATCTCGTCCGGGTCAACGTCGGTGGTGACTCCCTTGGGGAGCGCGAGGTCGCGCACCCGCACCGAAGCCCCGACCTCGAGGTCGGTCACGTCGATGGTGATCTCTTGGGGGATCTGTTCCGGCGTCGATCGAACGCTCAGGCTCGTGAGGACGTGTTCCAGGAGGCCGCGCTCGCGCTCGACCTTGAGCGCGGTGCCAAGGAGCACGATAGGAACTTCGGCGTTCACGATCTCGTCGCGACGCACGACCTGGAAATCAACGTGGGAAACGGTGTGCCTAACGGGGTGCCTCTGGAGCTGGCGGGCCAGGACGAGGTGGTTGGTACCATCAACCTCCAGGGTCAGCACCTGGTTGAGCCCGTGGACCGAAAGAGCGCTACGCAGGTCCCTCGCCACCACTGACAATGACAGCGGCGCCATCCCGTGCCCATAAACCACTCCCGGTACTCTCCCGGCGGTGCGAAGCCGCCGTGACGCGCTCGACCCGTTTGTGCGGCCCAGTTCGGCGACCAGTTTTACCTCTGCCATCGGCGCTCGCGCTCCCCTTGGGTATGCCCGCCACGTGCTCTTTCAGAAAACGAAGGCCTCATGCTAGCCGTTCTGGGCGGTGATCGGCCATACGTCGTCCTGCCTACAGGAGGTTGCCTGTCGCGGCACTCTAGTTCTGGTTTTCGCCGCCGAAGATCTCCGAGACCGAGCCCTCTTCGAAGACTGCGCGGATGGCATCGGCGAAGGTTTTGGACACCGAGACGCTTTCGATCTTTTCGATCTGCTTTTCCGACGGCAACGGCACCGTGTCGGTCACGACCACGCGCGAGATGTTGGAGTTCTTCAGCCGGTCGATAGCCGGTTCGGAGAACAGCCCGTGCGTCGCTGTTGCCCACACATCGGTTGCGCCCTTTTGGTAGAGGAGCTTAGCGGCCTCACAAAGGGTGCCAGCCGTGTCGATCTCGTCGTCGATAAGGACGCACATCCGGCCCCGGACATCACCCATAACATCAAGGGCTTCGACATGGCCGACCCGGTCGACGCTGCGTCGCTTATAAACCGACGCCATGTCGACGTCCCCAGCGTTGCGGGCCGCTTTCTCAGCGGTTTTGGTGCGGCCCGTGTCCGGCGACACCATGACGAAATCACCTGCGAGGTTGTCCCTCAGGTAACCGGTGAGAA
>DATKHZ010000534.1:0-4408 GCA_035509995.1 Acidimicrobiales bacterium
GCACGGGGGCGCGCCGTCCCCCGCATGATCCCGAGGCTGCGTGGTCCTGGGGCTGCGTGATCCGGGGTTCTCTCCAGTGGCCAGCCTCCTGCCGCAGGTCTGCGTGGCGGTCGTAAGGTTCGCCCTATCCGTTGCCCAACCCAGCTAGGTTTGGCGGAGCGTGTTCCTGAAGTCGCTCACTCTGAAGGGCTTTAAGTCCTTTGCAGACACCGCCACCCTCGAGTTCGAGCCTGGTGTTACGGTCGTCGTCGGCCCCAATGGGTCGGGCAAGTCCAACATCGTCGACGCGGTGGCATGGGTGCTCGGTGCCCAAGGCCCCCGGACTTTGCGCTCCTCCAAGATGGAAGACGTCATCTTCGCCGGCACCTCCAAGCGAGCGGGCCTCGGCCGGGCCGAGGTTTCGCTGACGATCGACAATTCGGCCGGGCTCCTGCCGATCGATCTTTCGGAGGTACGCATAACGAGGTCGCTCTGGCGTAGCGGCGAGTCGGACTACTCGATAAACGGTGCGCCCTGCCGCCTGCTCGATATCCAGGAGCTCCTTTCGGACACCGGGGTCGGCCGCCAGCAGCACACGATCGTCTCGCAGGCTCAGCTGGACGCGATCCTGGCTGCCCGGCCGGAGGACCGGCGCTCGGTGATCGAGGAGGCGGCCGGTGTCTCCAAGCACCGCCGCCGGAAGGAAAAGGCCGAGCGTCGCCTGGAGGCGACCGAGGGCGCCTTGCTGCGGGCGCAGGACTTGTTGAGGGAGGTACGCCGCCAGCTTCGGCCGTTGGAACGCCAAGCCGAGGCTGCGCGCCGCTATGCCGCTGTGATGGACGAGCTGGTGGCGCTGCGCCGCTACCTTCACGGCCGAGAGCTGGGCTTGCTCGGGGCTCGCTTGGGAGTGGTTGTCACGGCGCGAGCCGATCTTTCGAGATCCGAGGAGGATGCACTGTCCTCGCTGGCGAGGCTGGACGCATCAGTCGCGTCAGCCGAAGCTGGTCTGGACTCTGCCAGGAGCGACGCGGACGTCGCGGACCTCGGGGAGCTTTTGCCAGCCGCCGAAGGCTTGAGAGCACGGGCCGGAGGGCTCGTCGCGCTGCTGGCGGAGCGCACCCGGGGCATCGAGCGCGCCAGGGCCGCGGGGGTCGACAGCGACGTGGTGTCCTCCCTGGAAGCTGAGGCCGCGTCCTTGGAGCACCAGCTCCTCGGTACTGCGAGCGAGGCCGAGGAACTGCTGCCGCTCGAAGCCGAGCTGACTCTGGCTGAGCAAGCCCTGAACATCGAAACGGTGGAAGTGGAGGCAATGTCCAGCGTGCCGGACGTGCTCCTGGAAGGTCGCGCCGAAGGTCGCGAACCCCAAGCTGGCGATGCTGGCCAAAGAGCCGGTGAAGTGCGGGCTGAGCTGTCTGCTCTGGCGAGGGCTGCCGAAGAAGCTGAGGCGGAGCTCCAGCGTGCCAGTGAGCGTTCCGTTGTCCTGGCTGCCCGCACGGAGCGCCTTGGCGAAGAAGCGTCGAAATCCGAGGCGGTAATACGCGAGGCGGGCGCGGCCGCCGCAGCCCTGGCAGCTTCAGTCGAGCAAGCGGATGAAAGCCAGGCATTAGCGGAGCGAACACTGGAGTCGGCGGAAGACGAGCGCCGGGCGGCTGATGCCGAAGCTCATAAGTGGTCTGCCCGTGCTGAGGCCCTCTCGCAAGCCCTTGATGAGGCGCGGGCCCGGGCCGGTGCCCGCCGCCTGGCCTCGGTCTCGGGCATGCTCGGGGCCCTGGTAGAGCTCGTCCACGTCGATGAGGGTTACGAGGCAGCCTTCGAGGCAGCGGCAGGGGAGGCCCTTTCCGCCGTGCTGATGGACGGCGAACAGGCGGCCCGAGAGGGCCTTGCCAATCTCGCAGGCCAGGGATCCGCCGGCGCTGTCATCGCGCTCGCCTCGGCCGGCCCATCTGCTACCGCGGGCCCATCTCCTGCGGCGGGCCCATCTCCTGCGGCGGGCCCATCTCTTTCGACAGGAGCAGCACCGGTTGGCGCTGCCAGGGCTGAGGCGCCCGGATATGGCTCTGCCTGGCTCCGCCGTCACGCACAGTCTCGGCACCCGGCCGTGAACGAGCTTCTTGACCGGCTGCTCGCGCGGGCTGTCGTCGTGGAAGGTGGCTGGCAAGCAGCGGTAGACCTGGCGGTCGACCACCCGGAGCTCGTAGTTGTCACTCTGGCGGGCGATCGCTGCGCAGGCGGCATCTGGCGGACGGGGGCGCATGGGACCGGTGCCACGGGAGCTGCTCTGGACGAGGCCGCTTTAGCGCTCCGCGACGCCACAGAAGCTGCCGCACGGGCCGCGTCAACCGAAGCCAACGCCAAGGCTGGTTTGGAAAAGGCCCGGGCAACTGCAACCGAGGTGCACCGCTCTGCGGCTGAGGGGGCCGCCGCGCTACAGGCCGCCCACGAGGCGCTCCGGCGGGCCCGCTCCGACCTCGCCGAAGCCACCGCCGAGGTGGAAAGCTTGTCCGCCCTCGAGTCTCAAGTGACTGCCCGGCGCACACGCGACCTGGAGCGCGCCGCGGAGCTTCTCGCGTTGCTGCCCGACCTCGAGGCTGCCGCCGCCGAGCAAAGCCAGCGCGCTCTGGCAGAACGGGCCGCCCGCAGCCGTTTGGCCGAGCGCACCAGCGCTGTGGCCACGCTGCGCAGGGACCTCGAGGTGCGCGCCACCGCTGTCGAGGAACGTCGGGCCCTTCTCCGTCGACGTCTTGCCGAGGTGGAGCAACGCTTGGCTGGTCACGTGGCGGAACGAGAGGAGGCCGCCCAGCGTCGCGTGCGCCTGGACGCAATGGCCAGAGCGATCGCTCGCCTCAGCCTCGTTGTCAGCGCCAGGTTGACGACCCTGGAGGACACCCTGAGCGCTTTGCGCGAGATGCGCCAGGCGGAGGCCGAGTCCCTGCGCTTTGCGGCGGACCACCTCGAGGCCCTGCGGCGGGAACGTTCAGGCGTCGAACGCCAACTCTCTGCGGTCCGGGAGCAGATCTCCCGCAACGAGCTGGAAGAGGCTCAGATCAAGGGCCGCCTCGAGGCGCTGACCGAGACGGTGCGCCGGGAGCTCGATTGCGAGCCGGAGGCGCTCGAGGGCGCCGAATGCCCCCCACTGCCAGCGGGTTCGAGCGCCCCGACCCGTGCACGCGAGCTGGAACGCGAGATCCGCCTCATGGGCCCTGTCAACCCACTCGCCCTCGAGGAGTACGCGGCGCTCGAAGAACGGCACAAGTTCCTCGAGGGCCAGCTTCATGACGTTTCGGGCGCCAGGCGAGAGCTCAGCAAGGTAATTAGGGCAGTGGACGCCGAGATCATCACGATTTTCAAGGCTGCATTTGACGATGTCGCAGAAAATTTCAGCACGCTCGTCACAATGTTGTTCCCAGGCGGCCACGGGTCTTTGTTCCTGTCTGACCCCTCCAACATCCTGGAGTCCGGTGTCGACCTCGAAGTTCGACCCGCGGGCAAGAACATCCGCAGGCTCTCGCTACTTTCAGGAGGCGAGCGCAGCCTTGTGGCATTGGCGTTCTTGTTTGCTGTTTTCCGGAGCCGGCCTTCCCCCTTCTACATGATGGACGAGGTCGAGCCCGCGCTCGACGACGTCAATTTGCACCGGTTCCTCGACCTGCTGAACGAGTTCCGCGAGGAGGCGCAATTGCTGATAGTCAGCCATCAAAAGCGCACGATGGAAGCAGCTGACTGCCTTTACGGCGTGAGCATGCCTCCGGGGGGTTCTTCGCTCGTCGTCAGCGAGAAGATCGAGCGGCTGCTCTCAGTGCCCGAGGTCCCGCCGGTCTCGGAGGTGGCGCCGGTCTCCGAGGTGGTGCCGGTCTCCGAAGTAACAGTCGCCCCCTGAGCTCTGCGCCGTAGACGGGTGAGCTCGGCAGCTGAGACCGCAGCGAGAAGGGCGATCGCAGCGAGCGCAATGGCGAAGCCGGCAGTTAGGTCGTTGGGCCAGTAGTTCACAACGATGCTGCGGGTACCAGCGGGGATGGCGGCGCTCAAGAAGAGCCCGTCGAGCTTGTGGACCGCCAGGGCATGCCCGTCCGCGTCGATGTGCCAGCCGGGTACGTAGGTGAGGCGCAATGTGATGGTCGAGCGAGCCGGTACCCGTACGGCTAGGCGCCACGTGGCGTCGCCGGTTTGGTCCGCTGATACGACGCGGGCACCGCTGCCCGAGGGAAAGCTGAACTGGGCGGCTCCCGGGACGCGGTAGACCTTGACCGTCCCGGCGACCGGCACGGCGAGCTTGGCCACCAGCGCAGTACCGCTGGGGACGCGTTTGGACGTGGCGAGCACGAACGACGCCCCGTAAAAGCGCGCCAACGCCGCCGATGTGACCGCTGGGGCAAAAATGTTGTTCCCGAGCCCGGATTTGGCCGTGGCCGCGGCGTCCGGCCAGGTCTTG
>DATKHZ010000535.1:0-3231 GCA_035509995.1 Acidimicrobiales bacterium
TATCTCGTTCAGCGTACGCGCGGGCCTGGTAATGCGTCAGGCACACCACTGGGCTGCGAACATATTCATGGCCGCAGTTGCGTTCCACATGTGCCGGGTATTTTTCACGGGAGCGTTCCGGCGTCCCCGGGAGGTCAACTGGGTAATTGGCGTAACGCTGTTGCTGATTGCGATGCTCGAAGGTTTCTCCGGCTACTCCCTACCGGATGACCTGCTCTCGGGCTCTGGCCTCCGGGTGGTTTTCTCCATTGTGCAGTCGATCCCTCTGGTGGGCCCCTGGCTGGCGTTCAATGTGTGGGGCGGCGCGTTCCCGGGCACCGTGTTCTTCGCCAGGCTGTTCGTCATTCATGAGTTCCTGTTCCCATTGGCCCTCGCGGGCCTCCTCGGTGGCCACCTGGCAATTCTCTGGCACCAGAAGCACACGGACTTCGCCGGGCCTGGCAAGACCGAGCACAATATCGTCGGGAGCCGGCTCTGGCCGCAGTACACGATCAAGTCCACGGCGCTGCTCATGTTTATAGCGGCCGTGATCTTCGGCCTCGGCGGCCTCATCCAGATAAACCCCATCTGGGTTTACGGCCCGTTCGAAGCAGCCCGGGCGAGCGCCGGCACTCAACCCGACTGGTACGTCGGATGGCTCGACGGCGGCCTGCGGCTCTGGCCGCACTGGGAGTTCCGCAGCTTCGGTCACGAGATCCCCAACCCGTTCTTCCCGGGCATCGTCCTGCCAGGGATCGTCTTCAACGTGATATACGTCTGGCCCTGGATCGACAAGCGGCTTTTCGGGGATTACGAGGAGCACAACCTCCTGGACAGGCCACGGGACAAGCCGTTGCGTACTGCGATCGGCGTCGCGGCTCTCCTGTTCTTCTTCGACCTGACGCTCGCGAGCGCGACCGACCTGATCGGCAACGCACTCCAGATGTCATTCGAGCTGCTGATCGAAATCCTCCAGTACGGCTCATTCATAGGCCCGATAGTGGGGGGCATCATCGCCTACCGGACGTGCGTGCTCTTGAAGAACACCGATGCGCACCCGATCCAGCGGCCCGTCGGCGGGATTATGGTCCGTGACGCCCGCGGGGGTTATCACACCCTCGGCGCCTCACACGACGGCCACAACGGCAGCGAGGGTCACGAGGGCAACGGCCATGACGGTAACGGCCATGACGGTAACGGCCACGACGGTAGCGCTCACAGCGAGGGGACGACCCTCGAGCGAGCGGCCGGCCCGCACTCCGGCGAAGACTAACTAACCCCGTCCCGTTTGAGCCCGTGCTTTCGGCGGGGGGTTCAAGCCGCCGTCGGCTTCAAGCCGCCGTCGGCTTCAAGCCGACATCGGTGAAAGCCCGTCGAGCAGGGCCACTTCGTCGGCATTCAGCGACCACCCCCACAGGTCGAAGTTCTGTTCGATGCGCTTCGGGTTGTGTGACCTAGGGATGACCACAACTCGGTGCTCGATGTGCCACCTCAGCACCACCTGAGCCGGCGTCACCTCGTGCCGCTCGGCCAAACCGACTAGGCGCGGGTCGCCGAGAGGCGTCGAGCGCAAAGGGCTGTAGCCCTCGAGGACTACCGCCCGCTGGGAGCTTTCAGCCGCAAAGGCCGGGTCGTAAATAGCCGGGCCCCAGCGCACCTGGTTGACTGTCGGAGCGTCGCCAGTGGCGGCGATGAGCTCATCGACCTGGCCCGTCGAGTAGTTGCTCACCCCGGCCGCTCTTGTTTTGCCGAGCTCGCGCTGAAAGAGCACCTGCTCCCAGGTCTTCGGGCTTGCGCGCCCGCCGGGTGGCCAATGGATGAGCCACAGGTCGACGTGGTCCGTGCCCAGGCGCCGCAGGCTTGCGTCGATCGCCCGGGCTGGGTTGTCGGCATCGTCCTGGAGAAGCTTGGTGGTGAGGAAGATCTCTTCCCTGCCGAGCCCGCTGTCGCGCATGGCCTGGCCGACTTCGGTCTCGTTGTCGTACATGGTTGCCGTGTCGATGTGGCGGTAACCGGTGGCCAGGGCGTGCAGCACCGCCTCGTAACTGCTCCGGCCCGACAGGCGCCACGTACCGAAGCCAACTAGCGGTATAGCCCCGCCGGTCCGTAGCGGGATGGCTTCTTGGCCGGGGAAAGTCATGGCCCATTATCCCTGATTATCGGGCGAACGTTGCCTGCCGTGGCAGTAGCGTGGCCTTGTGGCGCGAGTGCTGTCCATAGTCCTCGCAGGAGGAGAAGGCAAACGCCTTCTCCCGCTGACCCTTGACCGCGCAAAGCCCGCCGTACCCTTTGGCGGCCACTACCGTCTGATCGATTTCGCGCTGTCCAACCTGGCCAACGCCGGCTTGCTGCGGGTCGTTGTGCTGACCCAGTACAAGAGCCACAGCCTCGACCTCCACATCACGCGCACGTGGCGTCTCTCCACTCTCCTCGGTTCCTATGTGACCCCGGTACCAGCCCAGATGCGCAGGGGGCCGTGGTGGTTCTCCGGTTCGGCGGACGCCATCTATCAGAACCTCAACATCGTCGGCGACGAGCGCCCGGACTACGTACTGGTCTTCGGGGCGGACCACATCTACCGGATGGACCCGCGCCAGATGCTGGCGCAGCACATCGAAACGGGCGCCGAAGCCACGGTCGCTGCGATACGAGTGCCGCCGGCGCAGGCGAAGGGCTTCGGCGTGATCGAGCCTGGCAAAGGGACGTTGATCGAGCGTTTCATAGAAAAGCCGCCCGACCCCGTGGCCCTCGCCGCCGGGCGCCCGCACCTTTTTGCGTCGATGGGCAATTATATTTTCAACGCAAATGCCCTTAGCGACGCACTGCGCGAGGACGCGCAGGACTCCAATAGCCGCCATGACATGGGCCGTGACGTCGTCCCGCGCTTCGTGGAGAGCGGCGACGCCCATTTTTACGACTTCCATGACAACGAGGTACCGGGCTGTACGGACCTCGACCACGGTTACTGGCGTGATGTCGGCACCCTCGACAGCTATTACGAAGCCAGCATGGATCTTATTGCAGTACAGCCTGTTTTCAACCTCTACAATACCGAGTGGCCGATTTTTACGAGCGCTCCCCAACTGCCTCCCGCAAAATTTGTCTTCGAGGAACCAGGTCGTTCAGGGCTTGCCTACAATTCGATCGTATCCGGGGGCACCATAATTTCTGGCGGCACTGTGCGGGGTTCTGTCATCTCCCCGGGCGTCATTGTGCAACAGGGAGCCTTGGTCGAGGGCTCCGTTTTGATGG
>DATKHZ010000536.1:0-3405 GCA_035509995.1 Acidimicrobiales bacterium
ACATACCCGGCGAAGTCCTCGACGTCCTCGGACTGTGGCGACCAACGCCGCTGGTGCGGGCGGAGCGTCTCGAAAAGGCGCTCGGCACTCCGGCCCGCATCTACTACAAGGACGAGTCTGTCTCCCCTGCTGGTTCCCACAAACCGAACACCGCGGTCCCGCAAGCCTTCTACAACAAGGCCGAGGGGACCGCCCGCCTGGCCACGGAGACGGGTGCCGGGCAATGGGGCAGCGCCTTGTGCTTCGCTTCGGCGCTCTTCGGCCTGGAGTGCAAGGTCTACATGGTGAGGGCGTCGTACGAGCAAAAGCCTTACCGGCGGGTACTGATGGAGACCTGGGGCGGCAACGTCGTGCCCAGCCCTGTTGACGACCCCGAACATCCCGGCTCTTTGGGTACGGCGATCAGCGACGCGGTCCGTGACGCGGGAAGCCGTTCGGATACCCACTATTCGCTGGGGTCGGTGCTCAACCATGTGCTGCTGCACCAGACGGTAATCGGCCAAGAGGCTAAGGCCCAGCTAGCCCTGGCCGGCGAAGAGCGGCCCGACGTCGTGATCGGGTGCTGCGGCGGTGGCTCCAACCTCGGAGGCATCAGCCTCCCGTTCGTGCCGGACAAGGGCGTCCGCCTCGTCGCGGTCGAGCCCACGTCTTGCCCGACTCTGACCGAGGGGCGCTTCGAGTACGACTTCGGCGACACAGCCGGCTTCACCCCGTTGCTCCCGATGTACACGCTCGGCCACGATTTCGTCCCACCATCCATCCACGCGGGCGGTTTGCGGTACCACGGGGACGCACCGATCATCTCTGCGCTCGTGCGTTCCGGCCGGATGGAAGCGGTCGCGTACCCGCAGTCGAAGACCTTCGAGGCCGCGGTCACCTGGGCGCGCACGCAAGGCACGGTGCCGGCGCCCGAGACCGGTCATGCGGTCCGAGCGGTGATCGACGAGGCCCTCGCAGCCAAGGAGGACGGCAAGCAAAAGGTGATCCTTTTCAACTACTCGGGGCACGGGTTGCTCGACCTTTCGGCCTACGACGCCTACCTCCACGGCCAGTTGCTGGACTGATCAAAGCGGGCACGGCAAACCAGCCGGGCGTGCGGGCAGCGGTAGGCGCAGCGCGCGCTTCGTCCTTACGACCAATTACCTGCTAGCGTTGCCCGTGCGCTGCCTCGGGCACGTGGGGTGACGTCTGTGCTGGTAGCCGACCTGGTTCCCCGGCAATCGTTGGAACGTGTATGAGGAACGGAAGGTAGAAGTAGAAATGGCTACAGGTACTGTCAAGTGGTTCAACGGGACCAAAGGTTTCGGCTTCATCAGCCCCGACGACGGAAGTGCTGACGTTTTCGTCCACTTCTCCGCGATTGATGGCGGCGGCTACCGCGAGTTGTCCGAGGGCCAACATGTTCAATTCGAGACGACCCAGGGCCCGAAGGGCCTTCAGGCCAGCGCCGTTAGGGTCGTCTGACGTCCAATGGCCAGCCGGGACAAGACCTGCCCCGGCTGACGCCGCATGCCCTCAGTGTTGAGGAGCCGGCGGCGGAGGCCCTCACACCGGAGGCCCTGACACCGGAGACCCCGGCGGCTGGGCCCGCACCCACGGAGGCGGCCGTTGTAGACGACAAGGTATTGGCCCTGCGAACGCACGGCCAGTCCTTTGCCGCGATCGCCCGCACCGTCGGGCTCGACAAAGCGGGGGATGCAAACCGGGCTTTCAACCGCGCCCTGCGCCGCCGTCCAACCGATCAACAACAGCAGATACGTCTCGCTGAGAACCGGCGGCTCGACCGAATGGCCGGGGCAGTGACCGCCAACACGGATCTTGGCCCCGAAGAGGTCGACAAGCGGATCCGCGCAATCGGAGTGTTGCGCGAACGCCTTATGAAGTAATCCTCTCACCATTGCCGCCGCCGTGCGGAAGGCGGCAATAGTGGTGCAACCGGTGACTTACGAGCGTGTTACCAGCGCCGTTGCGAACGGCCCGACGTGGTACCGCTCCGGCGTGGCCCGAACTGACGGGCAGGACGTGGTCCGGCGCTGCGAAGCGATGCTGGCGGCGCGGCCGGGGCTGCCGGCGTAGACCTGGGGGCGGCGGGCCCTGCGATGGCGACGATGCGGTCGTCCCCTGGGCCCACGACGACGGTCGGTGTTTCGACGCCCGCCCGACGGGTTAGGCGGCGAGTGTCGGCAACCTGCTCGGGAGTCACCAATGTGACAACCGTACCGATCGCGCCGGCGCGAGCTGTCCGACCTGAGCGGTGGACGAACGCCTTATGGTCTTCCGGGGGGTCAACGTGAACGACCAGCGCAACGTCCTCGACGTGGATCCCCCGGGCGGCGATGTCCGTGGCCACCAGGACCTTGGAGGTCCCGGCAGCGAACGAAGCCAGGTTGCGCTGGCGGGCGTTCTGCGTGAGGTTGCCATGGAGGTCCACCGCACGGATCCCCGCCTGAGTCAGCTGGCCCGCCAGTTTGCTGGCCCCACGCTTGGTGCGGGTGAAGAGCAGGCTCCGCTGCGACCCCGAGGCGAGCTGGTGCACGATGGCGGCCTTGTCGGAGGCCCTGACAGCGAAGAGGTGGTGCGTCGTCTCGACATTGGCGTCCGTGCCTATGTCCACGCTGCAGGTGACCGGGTCACGAAGGTAACGCTTCACGAGGACGTCGACCCCTTGGTCAAGGGTCGCTGAGAAAAGCATCCGCTGGGTACCTGTTCGGGTCTGGTCCAGCAGACGCCGGACAGCAGGCAGGAACCCAAGGTCCGACATGTGGTCCGCCTCGTCCACGACGGTTACCTCCACTGCGCCGAGCCGGCAGTACCCCTGCTCTATCAGGTCCTCCAGCCGGCCTGGACAGGCGACGAGGATGTCCGCCCCGCCCAACAGAGCCGCCACCTGGGCGCGCTGGGGAAGCCCGCCGTACACCGCGGCGACGCGGAGCCGAGCCGTCCGGACGAGAGGCAAGAAGGCGGAGGCGACCTGTGCGGCGAGCTCTCGTGTCGGTACGAGCACCAGGGCTCGGGGCTGCTTGGGCTGCGCCCGGTTGGGGGAAGCCGCCAATCGAGCCACTACCGGAACTGCGAAGGCCAAGGTTTTACCGCTCCCGGTACGGGCGCGGCCGAGGATGTCTCGGCCTCCTAGCGCGCTTGGAAGGGCGGCTACCTGGATCGGGAAAGGCTCTGTGATACCCATTGCCTCGATGGCACCTATAAGGAAAGGCGGCACACCGAGATCGGCAAAGGATGAGGCGCGCACCGGCGCGCCTGGGCTGGCTGACAAAATGTTGCTCCTGTTCGTTGTGAAATGGTGGCCGTTGATGCGGCGGCCACACACTCGACAGGAGCGGGAACCTCACGTCCCCGGGCTTAACCCGGACAACTCGCACTTCGACCGCGGATCCCCGAGGGGTAGCC
>DATKHZ010000537.1:0-8264 GCA_035509995.1 Acidimicrobiales bacterium
CGGAGCTTGCCGTTGAACGACTCGATGAAGGGGTTCTCCCAGGGGCTACCGGGCTCGATGTAGCTGGTCCCTGCGCCTGAGAAGCGGCACCAGTCCCTGAGCGCGTTCGCAGTGAGCTCGGGGCCGTTGTCCATCCTAAGGTGCTCGGGGTGCCGGCCCCTGGAGGCAACGATCGTCTCCAGAACGGCAACGGCGTGGTCGGCGTCGATCGAACGGTCAACCTCGATGGCCATCGCCTCCTTGGTGAACTCGTCGGTGACAGCGAGGATTTTGAGCGTGCGCAGGTCGGCGGTCTGGTCAAAGCAGAAGTCGATGGCCCAGACCTGGTCGGGGTGGGCCGCCCGCAAGCGGTCGGCGGGCACGGTCGAGGTCCCGAGGCGCATGCGCTTGCGGGGCCGCACGAGCACCCGGAGGCCTTCGTCCCGACAGAGGCGCTGGACGCGTTTGTGGTTGACACAGAAGCCCTCTCGGCGCAGCAGCGCCGTCATGCGGCGATGGCCGTAGCGGGGGCGCTGTCGGGCCAGCTCTCGGAGCCTGGCGCGGATGCGCTGCTCGAGGTCTGGCACTGCCGGTGGCTGACGACGCTGGGTGGAACGGGATTGGCCTAACAACTTGCAGGCGCGGCGCTCGGAGAACCCGTGTGCTTCTTGGACCATGACGACCGCCCGACGGCGCCGTGCCGGGCTCAGAATTTTCCCGCCGCAACGTCCTTTAGCGCGGCAATGTCGAGGGCCTGGTCGGCCACTATGCGCTTCAGGCGGGTGTTCTCGTGCTCGAGCTCCTTCAGCCGCTTCACGTCGTCGGCTTTCATGCCCCCGTACTGGGCGCGCCAGCGGTGATAGGTGGGCTGAGAGACCTCCAGGTGCCTGCAGACGGCATCTAGGTCTGAACCCTCCCCGAGCATGCGGTCGGCCTCGCGTAACTTCCGCACGACCTGCTCGGGACTGTGACGTCGGTACTTCACCTTTACCATCCTCCTTCCGCCCACGATCATGGGCAACAAGGCTCTCGGTATTGGTGGATCCATCGGATGGGGTCAGGTCAGCACTGCTGGGCAGTGGGCTAGCGGGTAACCACGTGGCGCGTCAGGATCTGGAATGGCCGCGAAGGCCGGCCACCGGTTCTGGCCCCCGCTCAGGGAGGAGGTCAGGCTGCAAGGCGTCCACCGCGAGCTTGCGGAACATGATCGTGATCCCATGACGGTGGAAGAAGAGCCCACCTGTAAGGGAGTAGGTCGTGCGAAGGGCTGCCACGTCGACTGCTTCCCAACCAAACGAGGCATAACGGGCGATCGCTTTGTTGACGCCTCCTGCCACGAGGTCCCTTTCAGCGACGGTGGTCCCCGGTGCAGCTTTGCGGAGTTGGCGTGTGGTCACGAGAGAACCTCTGCGAGTTCGGCACGCGGCGCGGCGCCGAGAGCAACGCGGACAGACTTGTCTTGTTCGTTTTGCCTTTTGGTGTTCTCCACGTAGCGGTTGTCGGCGGCAGGGCACTGCTGCTTGACGCCTGTCGGTGATAATGAGCGCCAACGGGCCTCGAGCCACCTCTCTACGGCCTTAAACCCGGGGCCGCTGCCCGGGCACACCGCAAAACGAGAACAACCGAGAGGGACGCTGCACCGAGGAGCGGGCACCGGGCGGCGGTTGGCTCGGTTGTGGCTTGGCGCAACTATGAACCTGCGCGAGGAGTTATCCATACGTGAGGACGATCCTTATACGCGTTGCCGTTACCGCTTGTGCTCTCCCGTTGGTGATCGGTGTTGCCACCACTTCCATTACGGGACGTGACATCGCTGAGCTCACGCGAGGCGGAGATGCCTCCATTGCTGACGGGAATTCCCCCTCAAGGGCGACCGCTCTTGGTGACATTGCCTCGGGAGCGCAGGGCGTGCTGGCGTTGCCGGGCGGGGTCGTGTGGAGCTTGAACAGCGGTGGCCAGATTGTCCGGAGCACAGACTCGGGCGCCCAGTGGCGCACCGCGTTCCCCACCTGGGCGCCGACGCCGACATCGCTACAGCTGACGGGTGCATTTTTCCTCGATGCTGAGGACGCCTGGGCGGTGACTGCCCACGAGTGGCCGGCTCAACCGGGCGTGACGACCGTCTGGCGAACGACCGATGGTGGGGCCAGCTGGCACCAGGGGCGTTCGCTTCCTGGAATGCTGACCGACTACGGGGCCCTTATCGACCAGCTCGACTTCGCTGACCTCCGGCACGGCTTCGCGTTCTCGGTGTCGGGCGACCCTCGGGACGACACGCTCTGGGTGACCTCCGACGGCGGTATGAACTGGCGCAGAGTTGGTGCCGTCGGCCTCCCCTGGCAGGGCAGTACAGTGCCGATCGGAGATGGCCCGGGGTGCACCGCAGAGGACCCCTTCGCGTTGACGGCCGCCTCAGCCGGAGTGTTGCTGCTCACCGACGACCTTTGCCCGACGACAAGGCCAGGGACGTGGCTGAGCGAAGACGCTGGGAGGAACTGGGTGCCCGTGCACCTCCCGGCACCGCCCGGCGGCTGGCGTTCGAACGAGCGCTGGCGCTACCCAGGCTCAGCCGGGCAGCCAACCAGCGGTGCCGAGGTCCTCTCAGGCCGCTACTTTTCCCAACGGACCGGGGTAATTTCGGTCACCACCCGCCCTGGGGAACTGCTTGTGTATTTGTCGCATGACACTGGCGCCTCCTGGCGGCTGGCCTCGCTGCTGATGAGCGGTTCCTTATCGCGCCCCTCTGGCTTTGGCGCTTCCTCGCCGTCTACATGGGAACTGCCTGCCCCTGCTGGGCTCTACACAACACGAAATGCCGGCCAGCAATGGCAGTTACAACGCTCATCACTCAGCCTGCCGACAATGGCCCAAGTGAGTTTCGCCTCGCCGGAGACGGGTATCTGGGTCAGCGGCAGTGCCATTGGACCTAGCGGCCTGCGGACCACAAACGGCGGGAAATCCTGGCAGCCTGTGGTACTCCCGGGTGCCGCCAGTTCCAAGATCCCTTTCAATACAGTCGACTTCCCCACTCGCACTCAAGGATGGGTGGGAGGAGCCGACGGTGTCGAAGCTACAGCGAACGGCGGTATGACGTGGACCGCTCAGCTCCAAACCACTTCGCCGGTGCAGGAGCTCTCTTTCGTCGACGCGCAGCACGGATGGGCGCTGACGGCGGACCAGCTTTTTGCCACCGCGGACGGCGGGGAGCACTGGGCGGCGCTGCCTGAGACGGAACTCGGGGCTTTCCGCTCTGTGCAGCTGGTAAGCCCCGACTTCGGGGTAGCGCTCGTTTGCGAGGCAGGCGGGACGCGGGCGCTGGCCACTCTCAATGAAGGCGGGAGCTGGGCCCCGCTGCCGGTGCCGCAGTCCAACGATCTCAACTGCGGGGGGTACTACCCACCGCCTGGTCAGAACGGCGGCCTGTGCTTCGGGAACGCTTTGACGGGCTGGGCCGTGCTCCACCCAGCGGGTGGCATGAGCGGGACTGTGGAACTCAGCTCCGATGGAGGCCAACGCTGGGCGCCGGTCGCATCCTTCACACCTTCACCCGCCCAGGTCGCTTGTCAGGGGGCATCCCAGGTCTGGCTCGGGCTCAACTGGATGGACAACATGAGCGGTGGAGGCGACCTCGCCGAGAGCAGCGACGGCGGGCGGAGCTGGCGCATCGGTGAGCTCAGCGGTCCGGCCGCCGCCTACGCTCCCCACGTGAAGCCGGCGGACGGCTCCGTCGTACAGAGGCTGGGACCTGCTCCGGGGCCGGCCGCCTCCGCGTTCTGGGAGCCCTCGGAGGGGCTGTTGAGCCCCGGGCCGGGGGACCTGGTGGACCTTTGGCAGAACGGAGGTGCCGGCTGCTATCCCGGCAATGGGCTCCTCGTGACCATGGGTACTGGCGCAACCTGGACCGTGTCGACAGAAGGCACGACACCCAGCGAGGCTTGCGGCGGCACGGGGCTGCCCTACCTGTCCACCGGCTCTAACCAGGAGGTGAACCCGTCACTGTCCTTCCCCGACCCCGAGGACGGCTTTGTGCTCGGGCAGGCGGGAGGAGCACGAGCAGTGCCGAAAGGTGGCAATGCGCCGATCACGATGGCGCTCATCGGCACCCCTAACGCCGGCAAGAGCTGGAGCCTCCTGACCCGCTTCATGTGGCACACGCCATAGCTGGCTGGATGCGGTGATCTTTTCTGTTAGCGCTTGACTTCTGGCCTCACGGCTGCCGCCCTGGGTCAGTTGCGGGTCAGTCGTGCGGGAGTTCCGCGAGCCGCGGCGGAGGCGAGAAGTTGAGGGTTCTAGTCCTCGACTGCGAGACAGATCTCGGCGCCATGGTGCGCGGCGACGGCGAGGGCTTCGAGAGAGACGAGGTTGTAGGGAGGAGTGCCCGGAACGGCCGGCATTAGGCTCAAGTCACGGAGACGCTCACCTTCCTGTTCACTGACATCGAGGGTTCCACGGCCCTGCTCCAGCGCCTAGGCGACCGTGCGTATGCGGGTGCCTTGTCCGAGCACCACGAAATGATCCGCGCCGCCCTCGCCGCCCACGGCGGTAAGGAGATAAGCACCCAGGGAGACGGCTTTTTCGCCGTGTTCTCCTCGGCCAGCGCTTGTGCGAGCGCCGCGATCGAAATGCAACGCGCATTTGCCGACCATGCGTGGCCGGCAGGCACTCGGGTCCGGGTGCGCATGGGCGTCCATTGCGGAGAGGCGTCGGAGACGAGTACGACGGGCCTGGTCGGTTTAGGCATCCACCGAGCCGCCCGGGTGGCCGCCGTAGCCCATGGTGGACAGGTCTTGCTATCAGAGGCGGCGGCCAGTGTGGTGCGGGACTCGCTCCCGGCCGGCGCCACGCTTCGCGATCTCGGGCCGCACCGGCTGAAAGACCTGGGCCGCCCGGAACAGATTTTTCAGCTCCAGGCGCCGGGGTTGGCCGCTGAGTTCCCGCCCCTGCGGTCGCTGGACAACCCGGAGCTGGCCAACAACCTCCCAGCCCAGTCGGCCAGCTTCGTCGGGCGCCAACGCGAGGTGGCCGAAGTACGGGACCTGGTCAGGTCGGGCCGCCTCGTTACCCTCGCGGGGGCCGGCGGCTCGGGCAAGACCCGGCTAGCTCTTCAGGTAGCGGCCGACCTCCTCGACGGGTCCGGCGACGGCGTCTGGCTGGTAGAACTCGCCCCTGTCTCGAGCCCCGACGGAGTGGCGACGGCTATCGCCGAGACGCTGGGAGCAGTTAGCGAGCCGGGCCGTCCCGCCCTCGAGACGCTCCTCGACGCACTGGCGCCCCAGAACATCCTCATCGTCCTGGACAACTGTGAGCACCTGATCGGCGCCTGCGCCAAGGTTGCCGACGCAATCCTTCGCCGCTGCTCCCATGTCCATCTGATGACGACCAGCCGCGAGCCGCTCGGCATCAACGGCGAAACCATTTATCGTGTGCCGTCGCTATCCCTCCCGGGCCCGGACGAAGAGGAGATCCCGGCGACGGGAGCGTCTGACGCCGTGTCCCTGTTCGTCGACCGGGCGCGAGCTCAGGGGGCCGACCTAGGGCTCAGCAGGGAGACGCTACCGCTCGTGGTGTCGATCTGCCGTCGCCTGGACGGGATGCCCCTGGCCATCGAACTAGCTGCCGCCAGGCTGCGCTCGCTCTCCCTGACCAATCTGAACGACCGCCTGGACCAGCGCTTCCGCCTCCTGACCGGAGGCAGCCGGAGTGCCATGCCTCGCCAGCAGACGCTGCGGGCGACCGTGGAGTGGTCCTACTCCTTGCTCAATGAGCCCGAACAGTCCGTCCTGCGTCGCTTGTCGGTCTTTGTCGAGGGCTTCGACCTCGATGCGGCCGAAGCAGTCTGCAGCCAGGGCGACATCGACGAGTTCGATGTCACCGACCTCCTGGGCTCCCTGGTCGACAAGAGCCTGGTCGTGGCCGAGCCCGGCGGGAGCGGGACGGTCCGTTACCGGCTGCTGGAAACCATCCGCCAGTTCAGCGCAGAGCGCCTGGTCGAGCGCGACGAACAAGAGGCGGCCGCCGTGAGTACAGCTCATTGCAGCTATTTCTTGTCCCTCGCTCAACAGGCGGAGCCCTACCTCACCGGCCCCGAACAAGGTCGATGGTTGGCCCGCCTGGAGACCGAGCAGGCCAACCTGCGCCGGGCTATCGAGCATGCCGTGGCTGAGCCCGACGGCACGGCCCGTGCGCTCGGCTTGGCCGTCGCTCTGAGCCGGTACTGGTGGGTGCGTTCCCGTCGCGAAGAGGCGACGAACCTGCTTTGGGCAGTCCTGGAGCGCCCCGAAGCGCAGGCCGAGCCCCAACTTTTGTGCGCGGCCCTACTTATTGTTGGCGCCTTCCACGACCATGTCGGCCCCGACAAGGCGCGGCGTAGCGCAGGCCAGGCGGTCGAGATCGCCCGCTCGCTCGGTGACGAGCGCCTGTTAGTCCGTTCCCTGGGGATGCTGGGCGCCGTCTGTTATTTCGCCGGCCAACCCGAGGTGGGGCTCCCTTACGGCGAGGAGGCTCTGGCCAGGGCGCGCCAGCTCGGCGACGACGTTGTCCTCGGAGAAGGCCTTCTCCTGCACCTGTTGTGCCGGCAAGCTCTGGACCCGGCCACCACCGGACAGTTGTACGCCGAGGCCTTGGCCTGCACTCGCCGGTCGGGCGACCGGTTCACCGCTTACGTCCTGCGCAACAACGCCGGTTGTATGGCCCTGGACCTGAGCGATGTCGTCGCCGCCCGCACCCACCTCGACCAGGCGTGCCAGATCGCCCGAGAGATCGGTTCTCACACCCACCACGTGGACGTCAACTTGGGCTGGGTGAGCCGGGAAGAAGGCGACAGCCAGGCGGCGGCCTCCCTGTTCGGAGCGGCCTTGCGCGCCAGCCGGCGCCATGGCGACCGCTCAGGCACCGCCTATGCCTTGCTGGGTTTAGCATGTACCGCCTTCGATCAGGGAGATTGGCGGCGGGGGGCCGTCCTTCTAGGCCACGCTCAGGTCTATCGCGACTTGAGCGGGACGCCCTGGCTAACCCCCGAGGTCCGCTATCGCCAGATCAGCATGGACCGGGCGCGCGCTCAGCTCGGGGACGACGAGTTTGAGACGGCTTTCGCCGAGGGCCGGGGCAAGTCGCCCGAAGCCGCCGTCGAGTGAGCTGGCGGACGGGACAACTTCGCTGAGCAAAGCCCTGTCTGACGGCGTCCGGTGCCAGTTTGCACGCCCAGCCTCGCCGTCAGTCCCGCTCGGCGGCGTTGAGGCTGAGCCGGAGGTGCTTCATGGCGTCGGCAGCATAGAAGCTCGGCTCGTTTTCATAGGTACAAGAATGGTTTTTGTGTCCGCAGGCGGATATTCGCCTTAGAGTTGCCCAGAATAGCCTCATGTATTTTCGCTGCTGTGGAAGGTGAACATGCGCTCTGCCTCGATGCGGGCGTAGACGGGCCCCGAGTCGAGGAAGGCCTCCCACTCAGGGCCGTACCGAGGGATGTACACGTCGAGCAGAGTTTGCCGGAAGCCGGCGTGATCGGCGCTTCGGACATCGACAGGCACAGCGCGGCCGTGAACCGTGACAGCAAGTTCCTCACCCGGCAGGTGGGTCGCACTCACGTATGGGCGGCGATTTATGTGGCGGAACCTGACGGAGCCCGGTGAAGAACCAAAGTAGAAGGCACCGCGGTAGAAGATGCCGTCCACCGGCCCCACCAGCGGGTGGCCGTCCGCGGTCACTGTGGCGAGCACGAACAGTGTCATGCCCGTCAACGTCGAACAGACCTGCTGCGCTGTCATACGGCGCTCGGGGGTGAGGATGCTAAGGAGATGGCTCCCAGCGCCTTCCGCGCTGCGGTCGAGCAGCTCTTGGAGCGACCCGATGTCGTCCGGCGTCTCGTGCATGCTTACAAGTCTTACCTGCGGAGCTCGCACCTGGCGGGTACGCCGGCCAGATTTAGACCCCAAGTGCGCCGCGTGCTCGAGTGCCCTCAAGAGCTCATCGGCGGCTCCCGTGCGTCGTGAGGGTGGCCAATGCCGCCAAGGACACGGCAGGTGGCGGCCCGGGAGGGCAAACGGGGAGCGACTCTATCGCCTGCGCGGCCGGCTCACACCCCGCGAAACCGGCTCTTCGGTCAAGCCACTCCCGGGCCAGCCCCAAGCCTAGAACTGCGCATCTGCCCAGGTCCCTCGGGACGCCTAAGAAAACCCGAAATTCCCCTTGACACACGAAGGGGGCTCCATCGGTGTGGCGGGCTGGCGTGTGGGCTCCTGCAAGCTGTCGCGCCCTCGGTTTAGCGCTTACTGGAACGGTCCTGCCTG
>DATKHZ010000538.1:0-5013 GCA_035509995.1 Acidimicrobiales bacterium
AGCGCGCTATTATGGGTTTACCGCTTGGTAGTCGCTATTGGTGGGCCCGTGACCCCGGCTGGCCAACGCTCTCCCAGTTTGGACAGCAGGAAAGGGGCCCGTGTGCAAAGCAATACCATTCAAGCCGACACCATTCTCGCCGAGACCATGCAAGGCGACACCTTGCAAGGCAACGCCCAGTTGGCCGCTACGGTGGACGACGGCGAAGGGGTAGCGGAAGCCAGAATTGGCGGTGGTAAAGCACCGTCCCCCATCACAGCGGTGACGGCCCGGTCGATCACGATCTTCCTCCTGGCAGGGCCTGTCGTCGCAGTGGCTGTCTCGGTGCCCCTGCTGTGGGGCCGGGCGGTCAACCTGACCGACCTGGTCCTCGGGGTCGTCCTCTACGCGGTGACCGGCCACGGCCTCACGGTCGGGTTCCATCGGCTGTTCACCCACCGGTCCTTCCAGGCCAACAGAGGGCTGAAAATTGGGCTCGCTGTTGCCGGCTCGATGGGGATCGAGGGCTCGGTCGTCAGCTGGGTGGCCAACCACCGCCGCCACCACGCCCACAGCGACAAGGTCGGCGACCCTCACTCCCCGCACATCCTGGACGAAACCGCTGTCGGGCAACTACGCGGCTTCATCCATGCTCACGTGGGCTGGCTCCTTGCCCCGGACACGACCTCGGTGGAGCGGTACGCCCCCGACATCCTGCGTGACCCCGACCTGGTCGCAGTGGGCCGGATGTTCCCCTTGCTGGCCGTCGTCTCGCTGGCGATACCGTTCGGGATCGGCTGGGCGGTGTCCGGCACCCTGGTCGGCGCCATCAGCGCGTTCGTCTGGGCTGGCCTGGTCCGTATGGCCCTGCTCCACCACGTCACCTGGGGTGTCAACTCGATCTGCCACATGGTCGGCCGACGCCCCTTCGCCACGACCGACGAGAGCCGCAACGTCGCCGCCCTTGCGGTGCTTTCCATGGGCGAGTCATTTCACAACCTCCACCATGCTTACCCGACCTCGGCACGCCACGGCGTCCTACGCGGCCAACTGGACTCATCTGCTCGCATCATCTGGCTCATGGAGAAATTCGGCTGGGCCACCAAGGTACGCTGGCCAGCTGCGGCAAAAGTGAGCGCCCTCGCCGTACCGGCCCCTGCCACCAGCATCGCCGCCTGAGCAGGAAGTGCCCGCGGGAGCGAGCACCGTTCGCCAGTCCCTTAGGTCGATGACATCGTGATGGTGGCGCCTGAGGGCGGTTGGAAGACCGACGACGAGGGGCTGGTGCTGAGGCTCGTGATCGTGAACGCCGAAGTACCGCTCGAGCCGCTACCCGTGTACTTGACCAACCCGAGGATGCCACCAGAAGTAATGCACCATTCGTCGTCCACGGACTGGCCGTTGTTCTTGCCGGTCAGCTTGGTGCACTTGAGGGAAATCCCATTAACGCTCGTGCTCGAGTTGCTCACGTTGTACCCCTCGAGGGCGGCGACCGCCGACAAAGACTCAATGATGACGGCATAGTCGGCACCTGTAAAGGCGAACGCCGGCGAGCCGTCGATGGCATTGCTCCCTGCAGCTTCTGAGGTCTCGACGCAGCTCCACTTGCCACCGCTCGTGGCCTGGCTGCAGTCGTAGCTATCTTTACCGTTAGCGAGCCAGGCGGTAGCTCCGCTCCCGCCGGACGGGGGGGTGGTGTAGGCCCATTTGCCGCCAGGTTCCTGGGCAATCGTGATAGTGGACGACGTCGAGCCGCCTCCCGTCGACTTATAAGTAGCCTCGTATTTGGCGTTCTCGCCCTTTTGGATCTGCGACTCGAGGTTTTTCAAGTTATGGGCGGCGTTTGCCAGGTTATGGACTGCTTTTACGACATTGCCGATCGCGCAGCCTCCGACGCCGAAGCTCAAGCTGAGAGTGGCGGCTACCGCTACTCCACGCCTCAGGACAACTGGACGAAAAGCCCGCGATGTACTGGTGTCCGGGCTCATTGATTGGCCTCCTGACCTGGCCCCACATTGGGGGGCGAAGCTACGCTCTTGCTGAGCATAGATGTTGGGGTAAGCGCGCCCATGGATCCTCTCATCGAGAGCACATTGTTGGTTTTCGGCCGTTCTGCCCGCGAAGTCAAATGTTTTTATTAGACGCCCGGGAGGGGGGGCTCCGCCTCAGGGCCCTTGCCCTGGGCGAGACCACTTCGGGCGCGCCGCGCGGGAAGCTTGGAGAGGTCCGCGCCTGGCGCTGTCTCCGGGAGGAGCGCCGGGACCGGTGCTCAGCACAGGAGGGATGGGTTTGCACGAGCGAACACCACGGCCCCGGGTGACCGGCGCGATCGCCGGCGCTACCGCGGCGGGTTGGATGATCGGGGCAACCCAGCTACTGCACAACGCCGCCGGTTTTATGACGTTGCAACAAGTGACCTCGGGCGGCGTGCTCCGGCTCGTCCCAGGGACGGTCTTCGGGTACGTGATCGACGGGTTGCAAGAAAAGGCACGCCCTCTCTTCCTTCTTGGCCTTTCCGTAGCAATAATTGTGGCGGGTGCGTTGGCCGGCGTAGCTCTCGCCCTCTGGCGAGCCGGGGCCGAAGATAGGGCAACCGGGCTCGCCGGGCGCCGACCGCGCGCAGCGGCGGCGATGAGGGCCCTTGCGTGCAGCGTCGTGCTGTGGGCGATCTCGATGCCATTTGTGCTGCTCGGCAACCAATCGGTACTTTCCGGCGCCACAGTCACGGTATTTGCCGAATGGCTCGCGGTGGCCCTATTGACCGAGGCTGCTCTTTCCTTGCCCGGTCCCGCAAGCCGTCGCCGGGCTGCTGCGGGTGCGGGTGCGGCCGACGAGCCACATGACAGGCAAGCCCAGGGCAGGAAGGCGCTCGTCGGGCCGATCACCGCCCGAAGGGAGTTCATCGAAGCGGTGGGGGGTGCTGCAGCTCTTGCCACCCTGGGTTACCTCGGCGCCCGCGCGGCCCGGGCTGCGGCCCCGTCGCTCGCCGAGAGCGCCGGCATCGGCAAGCAGCTGCACCAAACGGCGCCTCATCCGACCGGTACGCGGTCGTCGGTTTTTGGCGACCTTTCAGGGATAACTCCAACGGCGGACTTCTACATCGTGTCCAAGAACATCGACGGCGACCCGATGGTGGACGGCAAGAACTGGGCCCTGCGCGTCGAGGGCGACAAACCCTACTCGCTCAGTTTGGGGGAGCTCCTGGCCGAACCCCATGTCGAGCAGGTGCAGACGCTCGAATGCATATCCAACTACGTCGGCGGGTCGCTGATCAGCACCGGGGTGTGGAAAGGCGTGCCGCTTCACCGCCTCCTCGAACGTGCTGGCGTCCCGTCAGGCACTGTCGAGATCGCTTTCGGGTGCGTCGACGGCTATACCGAGAGCCTCCCACTCGAGGTGGCCCTGCAGCCGTCGACCCTTGTGGCGGACCACTTGAACGGGGGTCGGCTCCCGGACAACCACGGCTATCCTGCCCGGATCCTTGTCGCAGACCGGTACGGGATGAAGAACCCCAAATGGTTGACGGTGGTGCGCCCGGTAAATCACCCGGTCACCGGCTATTGGGAAGGGTTCGGCTGGAGCGACCAGGCGATCGTCAACACAACCTCGCGGATCGATTACCCGCTCAATACGCAGGCTCTCAAGGCAGGGGAACTGGTGCCCGCACGAGGCATTGCCTACGCCGGCGACCGCGGGATCTCCAAGGTCGAGATAAGCCTCAGCGGCGGGTCAACCTGGCAGCCGGTCACCGTCCACCCCGCGGCATCGCGCTTCGCGTGGTCGATCTGGACGTTCCCGTGGGTACCTGCTCGTGGGGACTACACGCTGGTGGTCCGGGCGACTGACGGTCAAGGCAACCTGCAGGTGGCGTCGCGAAGCCGCGGGACCTTCCCGAACGGTCCTTTCGGCCTCGCCAACGTTCTCGTTACTGTGACCTGACCGGCCTCAGTGGTCGGGCCTCAGACGGGAGCCTCAGGGGGTGGCCCAGGTGCGGGCTTGTCCCGGGTTTGGGCCGTCAAGGGGCCGGTAGTTGACGCCGAGCGCGTCCAGCCGAGGCAAATGGGCCGCAAGGCGGCGTTCGAAATCCGCCCAGGAGCGCTCCCTGCCGGACCAGGCCACCTCGGCGAGAGCACATGCGCGGGGGAAATACATGTACTCGGCGTGCTGGGGCGTGACCACGTACTCGCTCCACAGCTGGCACTGCGCTCCGATGACCCGGTGCTGCAGGTCGTTTTCGAGATCCTCGGGGACCGGCTCGAGGCTGTAGACCTGTTCCACGCTGATGGCCGAGCGGATGGCGAGCGGTTCACGGGGGTCGTCGGAGTAGGCCCAGTCGAAGTAGCACCATGGTTCTGGGGCCATCACGACTTCGAGCCCTGCCCTGGCTGCTTCGACGGCCGCCCGCCAGGCGTGCTTACCCTCCCAGCACAGGATCACCGACCCCGGTGGCGCGCCTGCGTCCACGACCTCGTTCCATCCAACGAGGCGCCGGCCCTTGGCCGATATGACCTCTGACATGCGGGCGGTGAACCAACCCTGCAGCTCCTGAGGCCCCGCGAGCCCGAGCCGCTCGCACAACTTCAGGGCGCGGGGGCTCGCCTCCCACTCTGTGGTCGGGCACTCGTCGCCGCCGATATGGACGTACCGGCCCGGGAAAACCTCCATGACCTCCTCGAGCACGGTCGTGCAGAAACGGACGGCATTTTCCTCCAGGTTGAGCACGTGCTCGCTGATGCCCCACTCGGTGAGCACCTCGAGCTGCTCGCCTGTGTTTCCCAGCTCGGGGTACGACGCGATGGCGGCCTGCATATGGCCGGGCATATCGATCTCCGGCAGGACGGTCACGAAACGCCTCGCCGCATACGCGACGATCTCGGCCAGGTCGGCCTTGGTGAAGAACCCGCCGTGAGGCGTGCCGTCCTTGCGCCGCTCGGTGTAGTGGCCGGCAGGGGATTCGCGCCGCCACGCCCCCAACTCGGTCAAGCGCGGGTAGCGGTCGATTTGTACCCGCCAGCCCTGGTCATCGGTCAGGTG
>DATKHZ010000539.1:0-3103 GCA_035509995.1 Acidimicrobiales bacterium
CGTTTCCTACGGGTCACCTGGCACCCCGTTTCGTCGACTCTCGTGTTCAGTCACTGGACGGGGACGGTGTGCACCGCATCGACCCCCGTCAAACTCCCTGAAGCATCCAAGATCGTCGACATGGTCGTCAGCTCTCTTCGAGATGTGGCCCAGGTGGCGGCGTCGCCGGTAGCTCCCGGTACTCCGCGGTTGCTCGACCGTTTGCTCAAGCGTGCCAGGCCCCCGCTGGCGGCTGTTCTTCGACTGCCGCAACGCCTAGCGACTCGGCAGCCCGGAGAACGCTCCGGCTAAGCAGGTAGAGGTGCTGTGCTGAGCGAGCGATCTGCCTCGGCGACGGGACGACCTTTTTCACGACGGCTGCTGCAATCTTCGAGCGGGCCCATGGCAGGCTGGCCGAGCGAGTGGCCGGGGGCAGCACTGTTGGTTTTGCGGAACAGGCCGTGCCACAACGCGCAAGTGAGGAGACCATCGACCCCGCCGGCATCGTCGGTGTCAACCGGCACGCTTTCTATTTCAGCAACGAGAACAACCTCTATTTGGTGGACGATGGCATCGCCACCACGCTCGGGCCCCGGCTTGAGTTCTTCAACGGGGAGCTGGCAGCCGGGACGGGAGGCACCAATTACGGCATTTGCAACTGGTCGGTTTGCCGCGTTGAGGCTCGGGCATTCACGGAGCTTTTCAAATTGCCAGAGCCGGTCAACGGAGCTTTTGCCGCTCCGGACGCGTTCGCAGTTTCGGTAGCTTCCCGGACTTGATGGTCTCCACGTCACATGAACAATCGGTGCCGATTGGGCGCGGGCTGAACGACCTACTGCCATGTCGTCGAGCCACCGGTCGATCAGCTCGCCTAGGCTTACCGAGCAGACAGCGGCAACTGGCCCGCAGGTCGGACATACAGGGCTCGTAGCTCAGCGGTCAGAGCAGGGGACTCATAATCCCTCGGTCGTGGGTTCGATCCCCACCGAGCCCACAAGCTGAGCACAAGCCCACCGAGCCCACCGAGCCACACAAGCCCACCGAGCCCACCGCGTTGTTGCACAAGCCCACTGCGGCGCCAGCCCGAAGGCCCATGCCAAGAGCTCAGCGACGCCAGTGGTACGGGGTCGTGGTCGAGACCTTTAGGAAACCCGATCGTTCCAGGATCGGACGTGAGTATTCGGTTGATTCGCTGTAGATGAACGACTTTCCCATTGCGAGAGCCGATCGGGCTCGGGCAGCGGTGAGCGCTCGGTAAATACCTTGGCCGCGCCAGTCTTCGCGTGTGGCTCCGCCCCAGATCCCAGCGAAGTCAGTTCCGGCCACTGGGTCGAGGCGACCTGCGCACACGATCTGTCCTTTAGCCTCGGCCACCCATAGCTCCATGCCGTCTTCGAGCGCCAGCCGACGTAGGAGTTCCTCCGTCACGTCGTCCGACCGAGTGCTCCCGAACACCGCGTCCTGCATCGAGGTCATGGCTCGGATGTCCTCCTTCTCGCTGACGCGCCGCAGTGCCACACCGGCCGGCAGTGGGAGGCCCACGTCCAACATCGACGCGTGCCCGATCATGATCGACTCGGGCTCGTCGGGCTCGAAGCCATGGTCCAGCAGTGCTTCGTGAAGGCCCGGGGCACGATCATGGCCTCGGGTCTTCCACTCGACCCCGCCGATCTCGGCATCTTGACGGTAGTAATCGAGGGCGGGCCTCACCAGGCGCGGCATTGTGGAGGCATCGGTGCCGTCGAGGTCCCGATAGGTCACGAGCCCCCGACCGCCAGCTCGCGTGACAAGGAGCAACGGCCCTAGGCGGGTCACGGCGATTGCCCCCGATGTCTCCGCGTCAGTGCGCAGCTGCTCGTCGTAGACCAGTAGCAACTCTTGGCCTGTCACAATCCGCGTCCCAGCTCTTGTGGCTCCAGGCTCAGTCCTGGCTCATCCAGGCTGGGGCTGACTCCAGGAGCCACTGGCTGACGGCCAATGCCTTGTCGAAGATGTCGCACAGCAGCTCCTCGCCGGCGAGCACCCGAGCCAGGGAAACCTTTTGCCGTGCGATGACCGTGAGCCGCCGTTCGGCCGGGTCGGTTGCCGACGGATAGCTGTCGATGGCCGAGGCCTCCACGGGGAAGTCGACGCCACCGATACCGGCAAGGTCGATCGCAAGGTGGAGCAGGTCCGGCCCGTTGGGCAGCGGCGGCAACGCCCAGGTGAACGTTAGGGGGAAGTGGAAGTCGTCGGGCGGGTCTGCGCCTTCGGCTAGGTCGACCACCGCGTCCTCGAACGACAGCAGCACCCGGGGGTCGACTTCCAGCGCAAGGTGCAGGTCGAGCGGGCCGTTGCAAGCTTCCTCGGGGTGGAGGTCCACTTCCCAGGCCTGGCGGAGCGAGTAGGTTTCGACGAAGTGCCTCTCGTCGTGAACGTGGAAGCCATGGTCCACGGCGTGGTCCTTCAGCTCCGCAACGTACCCGGCTACATCGATCACGGCCATTCCCACAACGCTAGCGGGGGACGGCCAGGGTGGACCGAGACGGAAGGAAGCGTATGACCGATCAACTACTGGCGGTCTTGCATTCGGCCGTTGACGCCGTAATCGACGTTCTCGGTCGCCAAGAAGACTGGAGCCTGACAGGGCTGGGCAACAACCAGTACCACCACGACACAGTGGCGGACGCGGCTGCGATCGCAGTCCTGGATGCTGCCGGCTTGGCCATATTCTCTGAAGAGTCGGGCGTTCATAACCCCGATCGGCCTGTGATGGTCGTGGTAGATCCCGTAGACGGCTCCACCAACGCCTCACGAGGGCTCCCGTGGTGGGCCGTCAGCCTTTGCGCCCTGGACTCGTCCGGCCCACTGGCGGCTGTGGTTGCGGGCCCGCCAGTGGGGGAGCGCTTCGAGGCAGTTCGCGGCAAGGGAGCGAGCCGCAACGGGAAGACGATCGCACCGAGCAAGGCGGTACCTCTCTCTCAGTCGATCATCGCCTTCAACGGCTACCCGGCGTCCCATTACGGTTGGGCCCAGTACCGGGCCCTGGGAGCCGCGGCTCTCGAACTGTGCGCTGTTGCTTCTGGGGCTGTGGACGGCTTTGTCGACTGCAGCCCGGCGTCTCTCGCCCCTTGGGATTACCTGG
>DATKHZ010000540.1:0-5799 GCA_035509995.1 Acidimicrobiales bacterium
GGATGGTGAGCGGGGCACGGCGTGCAAGTACCCTGAACGGGTGATGGCAGGGTGAGCCCGGACCGGCCGGCCCTCCCCTTGCTGGCGGCCGACAACCTGTCCGTCTCCTTCCCGGCCGGCAAAGGGCGGCGGCTCACTGCGGTCGAGGATGTCAGCCTCAGCGTGTCGGAAGGTGAAACCCTGGGCATCGTCGGGGAGTCGGGGTGCGGTAAGACGACGGTGGCCCGCTGCCTGGCGGGGCTGCTGCGGCCGGGCTCCGGTACGGTATCGCTGCGCGGCGAGCTGCTGGGGCCCCGGCGCACCCGCGAGCAGCACCGGGCGGTCCAGCTCGTCTTCCAGGACCCGTACTCCTCCCTAAACCCGCGCTTATCCGTCCGCTCGGTGCTGGCCGAGCTACTCGCCTTCCACGGTTTGGCCCAGGGAGAGGCTCTGGAACGCCGTTGCCAGGAGCTGATGGCCTTGGTCGGCCTTCCCGCGGACGCCCTCGACGGCTACCCCTCCTCCTTCTCGGGGGGCCAGCGTCAGCGCATCGCCATCGCGCGCGCCCTGGCCGTCCAACCCATAGTGGTTGTGGCCGACGAGCCCATTTCGTCGCTGGACGTGTCGGTACAGGCGGCCATCCTTGCCCTGTTCGCCGACCTGCGCGACCGGCTTGGGATCGGGATGGTGCTTATCTCACACAACCTGGCCGTCGTACGAAATACCTGCGACCGAGCCGCAGTCATGTACCTGGGGCGGGTGGTCGAAGTGGGGGAGCGGGAGGAGATATTTACCGACCCGCGTCACCCCTACACGCGGGCGCTGCTAACGGCGGCGCCCCGCCTGCGCCCTGGCCCAGACCGTGTCGCGGCTCGGCTACGGGGTGAGCCCCCGAGCCCGACGGCGCGCCCCAGCGGCTGCGCCTTCCACCCCCGCTGCCCGCGCGCGGAGCCGGTCTGCTCGGACGAGCGGCCCGACCTCCTTGCCGCGCCGGCCGGGAGCAGCCGGCTGGCCGCCTGCCATTTCCGGGATGAGAAAGGATGACCAGGTCCGACTTGCTCGACGTCGCACCGGTCAGCCCTGACGAATATGCCGGGATAGAAGACCGCTGCCGCGAGGTCCTGGGCACGGCCCAAACCACGCTGGTGCTCCAAGGCGAGGCCACCGTGTTCCTCGAGGCAGCGGCCCGAGGATTGGGCCGCCCTGGCGGCCGAGCCCTCAACCTGGTCAGCGGCCCTTATGGCGCCGTCTTCGGCGAATGGCTCGCCGAGGCCGGCTCCGAGGTGAAGGACCTGGTTGTCCCGTTCAACCGGGCCGTGCAACCCGAGGAGGTCGAAAGGGCACTGGACAGCCTCGGGCCGTTTGACCTGGTCAGCCTCGTCCACGCCGAAGCGTCCACCGGCGTCGTCAACAACCTGGCTGCCATAGCCCAGCTGGCCCGGTCCCGGGGGGCCCTCGTGGTGGTGGACGCCGTGGCCGCCGTGGGGGCGGAGCCGCTGGCCATCGACGACTGGCAGCTCGACCTCGTTATCCTCAGCGCCCAGAAGGCGCTGGCCGGTCCGGCGGGGGTGAGCATGCTCACGGTCAGTTCCGAAGCGTGGGCGGCGTTGGCAGGGCACCCCTCGCCACTGCGGGCATCGGTCCTGTCGCTGCTTGACTGGCGCGACCGTTGGGCCGGTGCCGGCCGCTCCGTGCTGCCGGTCATCCCCGCCCACCTGGAGACCCGCGCGCTCGGCGCCGCCATCGCCCGAGTGCAGGCGGAGGGCCTGGACCGGGTGATGGCCCGCCACCGCGCTGCCGCCCGGGCCACAAGGGCCGCGCTCGTGCCTCTGGGCCTTGAGCCCTGGGCCCGCCAAAGCGGCGAGGCCGCCTCGGTTGCAACCGTGGTGCGCGCCCCGGCCGAAGGGGCGGGGGCGCTCGTGCGGGCGGCACTGGCTGCTGCCGAGGACCTCTCGGCCCCGCTGAGCACGGCTCCGGGGAGCCTCGCCGAGGAAGCTCTCCGGGTCAACCACACCGGGAGGCGGGCAACGCTGCCGAGTGTATGGAGCGCCCTGGCCGCGCTGGCCAAGGGTCTCGGCGCGCTCGGCCATGACGCCGACCTCGCCGCCGCCCTGGCTACCGCCACCTCCACCTGGTATGGCGCCGTCAACGACCGGCCAACCGGAGCACCGCCGGGCTAACCCTCTCTTATTTTGGAGCCGATTGAGGGGTGCGGCCCGTGGCACCGTGAACCGTCCCCGCTGGACAGAACGGGGACGGTTTACGGCGATCACGCCCGCTCATCCCATCCCGCGGCCTGCAGTGCTCACCTTACTAGCAAGTCGGAAAGTATGACTCTCTGATTGTATGATTGTTGTGTGGCGCGAACGACACTGAGAGCCAAGGGACAGATCACCTTGCCCGACGACATCCGCAAGGCGGCGCACCTGGAAGAGGGCGACCTCTTGGAGGCCGAGCTCACTCCGGACGGCATCCTCCTGCGCCCGCAGAAGTTCATCGATGCTACGCAGGCCTGGTTCTGGACGCCTGCATGGCAAGCAGGCGAACGACAGGTCGACGCTGACCAGGCAGCGGGACGGGTCGAGTCCTTCGGCTCGGACGAGGATTTCATCGGCGCCCTTCGCGAGCGAGCCAAGGCTCCGACCCCACAGTCGCCGTAGCCGGCATTGCCGACGTACGCGTGGGTGGCGAGGTTCGCCAACGACTTCGACTCCTTGGCGCCCGACAAGCAGGCCGCCTTCCTGGTTGCCGTCAGCCAGTTCGTGGAGGACCTGCGAGCTGGCAAGGGGTTCCGGAAGGGGCTTCGTGTCAAGGGCATCAAGGGTGCGGGGGGGATCTTCGAAATGACATGGGCGGACGATGGGCGAGCCACCTTCGAGTACGGAGAGGAAGTTCGCGAGGGCGAAGCTCACATTCTTTGGCGCCGAGTGGGGACTCACTCCATCTTCGACCAGCCGTGAGCTCCAGGGCCCAGGCCGCCGTGTCACATGTCGCGAGGTCCGCTGACCAGGCTTGATTGCCGGCAGATCAGCTCCGGGTCGATGACAACCCGGTCTCGCCTTCTGGTGCCAGTTGTCAGCTGGTCCACCAACAGCTGTACGGCGGCGCGGCCGACTCTCTCGAAGTCCTGACGCACGGTCGTGAGCGGCGGGATGAAGTACGCCGACTCGGGTGTGTCGTCGAAGCCCACCACAGCAACGTCTTCGGGGACCCGTCGTCCCCGTTCGTGCAGAGCTCGCAGTGCCCCCAGCGCCATGTGGTCGTTAGCGACGAAAATGGCGGTGGCGTCGGATATCTGCGAGAGCACCTGGCCGGCTTCGTATCCCGAGCGAGCGCTCCAATCGCCAAAGACCGGTGGGGTAACCTCCGCTCCTGCCTCCTGGAGAGCGGCGCGCCAGCCGTTAGCCCGGCCCCGGCCCTCTTCCCACTCGGGGGGCCCGGCGACGTGGAAGACCGTCTCGTGCCCCGCAGCAAGCAAGTGTTGGGTGGCCAGCCGGGCGCCTGCCACCTGGTCCACGGTGACAACAGCGACGTCCGCATCAGGGTCGCCTTCTACTGCCACGACAGGCGTGCCGGTTGGCAGACAGGCCAACGCGTCATAGGCCGAAGTGAACGGGGCGATAATGGCGAGGCCCTCAACGGCCTGGCTGGTGAGGCGTTGCACGGCTTCACGTAAGGACTGCCGGTCGATCGAGGGCACAGCCATCACGGAGACGAAATAGCCATTTAGTTGCGCCCCTTGCTGGAGGGCGGACAACGTCGAAACTGGCCCGTAAAGGGTGGTGTCCAAAGCCACGACCCCGAGCGTTTTGGAACGACCGCTGGCGAGAGCACGAGCGGCCGTGTTGGGGCGATAGCCAAGTTGTTCGATAGCGGCGAGCACTCGGGCCCGCGTGGGCTTGCTCACGCTGGCATGAATGTTCAGCACCCTGGAGACCGTCTGGTGGGAAACCCCGGCGAAGCTCGCCACGTCCGCGATCGAAGGTCGGCGTTGGCCGGGTGGAGCGGCTGAGGGGGCCGCCATTTCAGGCCTCCGCCTTGGCGGCTGCACTACTGAGATCGCTAACATCGGAGGCATGGTCCAGGAGGCCTATGCGATAGGGCTTGACTTCGGCACCGCTTCCGCGCGCACATTGCTGCTGGACCTGCGCTCCGGTGACGAGCTTGCGGTTAGTGAGTTTGCCTATCCCCACGGTGTGATCGCTGACATATTACCCGAGGCGGGCGAACGCCTTCCGCCTGACTGGGCCCTCCACGAGCCTGCGGACTACACGGCCGTGCTGGAGAGAGGCATCGCGAGCGTCCTCGCTGAGGCGCCCGGTGCCGCCGCGCATGTCATAGGGATCGGGGTGGACGCTACCTGCTGTACGGTCTTGCCAGTCACCGACGCTGGCGTGCCGCTGTGCGACCTGGCGCAATGGCGTGGCAGGCCTCACGCATGGGCCAAGCTGTGGAAGCACCACGCCGCCCAACCAGTAGCCACACGCCTCAACGAGGTTGCGGCTGAGCGCAACGAGCCTTTTCTGGCGCGTTACGGCGGCCGCATTTCCTCGGAGTGGTATTTCCCCAAGCTGATAGAGATCTGGCTGGAGGACCGCGAGATCTACGATGCCTCCGCTGGTTTTATTGAAGTGACCGACTGGGTGGTCTGGCAGCTGACTGGCCACGAGCGTCGCTCGTCGTGCCCGGCGGCTTACAAGGCACTTTGGTCCGAGACGGGTGGTATACCAAGTGACGAGTTCTTCCAGGCCGCTTACCCCGGCTTTTCCCGACCAGGGGCGAAGTTGGGTGATGTTTTCTTCCCCCTTGGGACCAGCGCCGGTCCTGTCCGGCGCGAGCTTGCCGACAAGTTGGGCTTACCGACGAATGTCGCCGTTGCAGTTGGCAACGTGGACTCTTTTGTCTCTTTTCCGGGCGCCGGGGCGGAGGGGAGCGAGACCTACGTCATGGTCATCGGGACGTCCATCTGTGACATGGTGGTGCACCGCGAAGACATCCTTCTTGCCGGCATCACCGGAGTTGCCAAGGACGGCATCTTCGCCGGTCTTTACGGCTACGAGGCGGGCCAGCCGGCCGTAGGCGACATGTTCGGCTGGTTCGCCGACTTCCTGGCCCCAGCAGGCGGCAGCGGCCCCAGCCTCCTCCCCGGGCTGGAACGGGCCGCTGCCGCCCTTGTCCCTGGGCAGACTGGCTTGGTCGCGCTCGACTGGTGGAACGGCAACCGTAGCGTGCTCGCTGATGCCGACCTGTCGGGGGTGCTTGTTGGCCTAACTTTGCAAACCAGCGCCGCCGATGTCTACCGCGCCTTGCTGGAGTCGACCGCCTTTGGCAATAAGGCGATCCTGGACAACTTCGTCGAGGGAGGGCTGCAACTGCGAGAGATCGTTGCGTGTGGGGGACTGGCTGAAAAGAGCCCGCTCCTCATGCAACTTGTGGCCGATGTATCTGGTCTGCCCGTGAAAGTACCGGCATCCTCGCAGGTACCCGCCAGAGGGTCGGCCCTCTTCGGTGCTGTCGCGGCCGGAGCAGACCTTGGCGGTTTCGCGACCATAACCGATGCAGCGAAAACGCTTCAGCCTCGCGTGAAGCGCGTGTACGCTCCCGAGCCCACCGCCACCGCAACCTATGGGGCGGTGTACAAAATCTGGAGGGACCTGCACGACACGTTCGGGCGTACACAGGCAACATGGCTGCACGCCCTGAAGCGCCAGAAACGCCTCGCCTCTAATTGACAGGGCAGCGATGCTAGAAGAGCTTAAGGCGGCGGTGCTCGCGGCAAACCTGGAACTACCCCGTGCAGGACTTGTCACCCTTACCTGG
>DATKHZ010000541.1:0-4955 GCA_035509995.1 Acidimicrobiales bacterium
TGCCGGCGTAACCCGCTCATCCATGCCAACTTGCCCGCGAGGGCCCTTTCCAGCTGGGCGACCTTGGAGAAAGTGCAGCAGTTGGCGGGGTCGGTCTTCCAAACAGGCACGGGCTCGGGCGGGACAGTCATGATCCGCAGGTTGAGCCCATAGCGCTTGCGCACTAGTTCCACTGTTTGCAGAGTCTCGGGGAAGTGGTAACCGGTATCGATGAAAACGACCTCGATGGACGGTTCGACCCTTGTCGCTATATCGATGAGGACCGCATCGGTCATGGATGCCGTCAAGCACATCTGGGGGTGGAAGCGCGAGACAGCCCACTCCACAATGTCTCCCGCCGATGCGGTGTCGAACTTCGCGTTGAGCTCCGCAAGTGTCCCTTCGGTGAGATCCTGGGTCATGGGGGCGTCGAGCAAAGTCACTACTTTACCTTTCCTGGCAGCTAGCCGGGCTCATGCCCCCGCACACTCGCCAACGCCGACCTCGGCCACGTAGGGCCCGGTCTCGTCGAAGTCTATGTAGTAGTCAGGCCGTTCCTCGGGCGACGGCCAGTCGTCGAGGTCGGCCAGCTCGGCGGCTATCGTTTTCGGGCCACCAACGCGTGCCAGCCAGCCGCTGAAGTCCTCGCCGGCCTGCCTCTCTTCGGCGAAGCGGCCCACTACCCGCACCGTCGCCTCGGCACAGGCCTTTGCCGGCAACCGCATGGCGCGTTGGCCGAACTCGATCTCGGTCTTGCCTACGTGACCTCCGAGCAGGAGCTGGTAGCCCGGAGCTGGCCTTCCGTGCGCCCGCCGCTCAGCCCCATTGAAGCCGATGTCCGCTATGTGGTGCTGCCCGCAGCTGTTGGTGCAGCCGGAGATGTTGATGCGCACCCCTCCGACGTCGGCAAGTCCGGCCTTTTCGAGCGCGTTACCGATGTCGTCAGCGAGGCCGCGGCTCTGGGTAACTGCCAGGTTGCACGTGTCGGCGCCGGGGCATGAAACCACGTCCCGGGCCAGTTCGGCACCGGGCTCGGCCATCCCGATGGCCTCCAGGCGGCTGTAGAGCACGCGCAGCTGGTCGCCGGTCAAGTCACGGAAAGCCAAGTTTTGCCTGTTGGTTACCCTCACGCTCGCGCCGAGGTCACGCTGGATGGATGCCAGCTCGCGGAACTGGTTGGAGGTGATGTCACCCAACCGCGCGTAGGCGATGGCCGAAACGGTGCCCTTGGCCACGCCGATCACGACGTTGGCAGTCTCCCAACGCTTGTAGGGGTCGCCGGGGCCGAGGCGCAGGGTTACCGGGGTGCCGACAGCCGTGGGAGCCAGGCCAGTCGCGACGCCCGCAGGGGCATCTCCGAGCTCTTGCACTACCGCGGGGATACCTCCCGGCCAAGTGCTGGAAGCGAGGAGCAGCTTGCGCTCCTTAATGATGCGCTCGCGCAGCTCCTCGATCCCCATTGTGTCAACCAGCCACTTCAGCCGGGCGCGCAGCTTGTTGTCCCGGTTCCCGTAATGGTCGAAGGTCCGCAGGACCGCTTCGAGCGTGGCCAGCAGCTCTTCGCGGGGCGTAAACTCCTCGAGCGCCTGGGCCGGGTGGGGGTTGGCTCCGAGCCCGCCCGCCACAAAAACCCGGAAACCGGCTTCTGTGCTGCCGTCAGGGAGCGGCCGGGCAACGGCGACGACACCGACGTCGTTGAACATGGCCTGGCCGCAGTCGGTAACGCAGCCCGAGAAGTTGATCTTGAACTTACGCGGCAGCCGCTGGGCGTACGGGTGGTGAAGGAAATGCCTGAACGCCGCCTCGGCCCAGGGGCTGATATCGAGGACCTCGAACGGGCAGGCGCCTGCAAGATGGCACCCGGTGATGTTGCGCACCGTGTCGCCGCAGGCCTCCCGCGTGGTCAGCCCGACCTTGGCGAGGTCCCGCAACAGCTGGGGAACCCGTTCGAGCTCCACAAAGTGGAACTGGATGTTCTGCCGGGTGGTGAGGTGGCCCCAACCACGGCTGTAGCGATCGGCGATGTCGGCCAAAGCTTCGAGCTGCGGAGGGGTGATCGAGCCGTAAGGCGCCTTGATACGCACCATCTGGCTGCGGCCACCCTGGCGCTGACCGTAGATGCCGTTACCCAGCCTGAACAGCCTGAACTGGTCTTCGTCCATTTGCCCGTCGAGGTATGACGCGAGCATCTTGTCGAACTTGGCAATGTCGGCCTCGAGCTCGCTCGAGATGTCCCGGGTCTCGATCGCGGCGGTCACCGGACCCATTCTTATCATTCCCGATCGCTTTAGTCAACTTTTCTACCGGGCGCCCGCTCGCGGGCCGCCGGGGGCCCTCAGCGCTGGGAACCGGACGGTTTGGTCAGCCGGCGCGGAGCAGCTCAGCGACGCGGAAAGCGAGGTCGAGCGACTGCCGGCCGTTGAGCCGCGGGTCACACGTCGTCGTGTAGCGCAGCTCGAGATCGTCCTCCATGATCTCCTCGGCGCCACCGAGGCACTCGGTGACGCTGTCACCGGTGAGCTCCACGTGGACCCCGCCCGGCCAGGTGCCGCTCGCCCGGCAAGCAGCGAAAAAGCCGGAGATCTCGGTGAGCACGTCGTCGAAATGGCGGGTCTTGCGGCCTCCGTCGGAGGTGAAGGTATTGCCGTGCATCGGGTCGCAAACCCACACGACCGGGTGCCCGGACTCCTTCACGGCGCGCTGCAGCGCCGGCAGGCGCTCCTCGACCCTGGTGGCGCCCATGCGGCTGATAAGGGTCAACCGGCCCGGCTCACGGTCGGGGTCGAGGATGTCGCAGATGGCGAGCAGGTCTTCGGGGGTGGCGTTCGGCCCAACCTTGGCCGCGACAGGGTTGTTGATCCCCGACAGGAAGTGCAGGTGCGCACCGTCGAGCTGACGGGTCCGCTCCCCGCACCAAACCAGGTGCGCCGATGTGTCGTACCAGCCCCCCGTGAGGGAGTCCCTGCGGGTCATGGCCTCCTCGTAGCCGAGGATCAGCGCCTCGTGGCTCGTGTAGAAGTCGACCTGGTGCAGGCTCTCTTCGGCCTTCAGGTCGATGCCGCAAGCCGCCATGAAGCGAAGAGCCCGGTCGATCTCTCCGGCGATGGCCTCGTAGCGCCGGCCGGCGTTGCTCGAGGCGACGAACTGCTGGTTCCACATATGCACCTGGCCGAGGTCTGCAAAACCGCCCTTTGTGAAAGCGCGCAACAGGTTGAGGGTCGATGCCGATTGGTGGTAGGCCGCGATCAGCCGGTTGGGGTCAGGGCGGCGAGCCTCCAGGGTAGGCGCATCGTCGTTGACGATGTGGCCGCGGAAGACGGGGAGCTCCACCCCGTCGACCACCTCGTAGGGCGACGAACGCGGCTTGGCGAACTGGCCTGCGATGCGGCCCACCTTGACGACCTGGGTCCCCGTTCCATAGGTGAGCACGACGGCCATCTGCAAGATGACCTTGAGCTTGTCCCGGATGCTGTCGGCGGTGAAATCATTGAAGGACTCCGCACAGTCGCCTGCCTGAAGCAGGAACGCCCTGCCAGCAGCGACTTCCGCCAAGGAGCTGCGCAGGGCCCGGGCCTCCCCGGCGAAAACCAGCGGGGGAAGCGTGGAAAGCACCTTGAGGGACTGCTCAAGCGCGTGCTCGTCCGGCCATTCGGGTTGCTGCTCCGCGGGCAGGCTTCGCCACGAGGTGGGGCCCCATTCGTTCACGGGGTTAACCGTGTCAGGCCGCGCCTTGTATGGCAAGTCGATTAGGGGCGCTTTGCCCGGTCCCCGTGGGTTGCAGGGATAAGTTGCAGAGGCAGATGGCAGAGCGTATCGGGATCTTTGGGGGCACATTCGACCCCATACATGTCGGCCACCTCGTGGCTGCAGTCAACGCGCGCCACGACCTGGGATTGGACAGGGTGGTCCTGATGGTGGCAAACGTGCCGTGGCAGAAAGCCGGGGCGCGCAAGGTGACACCGGCGGAGGACCGTTATGAAATGGTCAAAGCGGCGGTCGGTGGAGTTGCAGGAGTCGAAGCCAGCCGTATGGAGATCGAGCGGGGGGGGCCTTCGTACACGGCGGACACGATTTCTGAAATGGCGGCGCTCTATCCGGAGGCCGAGCTCTTTGTGATAGTCGGCTGGGACGTGAGCGCCGAGCTAGGTACGTGGGAACGCCTGAACGAGGTCCGGGACCTTGCCAGCCTTGTGGTCGTCAACCGTCCCGGCACCCCGCCCCCAGTTGGGCTGTCGCAGCAGGGTTGGCGCCTGGAGGAGGTGTCGGTGCCGAACCTCGAGATTTCGAGCACCGATCTTCGTGCTCGGGCGATGACCGGCCGCCCTCTCGACTACCTGATCCCCGGCCCAGCAGTCCGCGTCATCCGCGAGCGGGGGCTGTACTCTGAAGGCGGATGACCTCTGCCCTCGGGGCCCACCCAGAGCCAGCCGTTATGCCGACCCCGCATGCCGGGAAGCACAAGCGGTCCGACCGGCGTCAGCGCACCATCGAAAAGATCCTGGCAGGGCTGGTACTGCTGGTGGCATTCCTGGTAACGGTGCTCCTGCTCGGGCTGCAATGGCTCGGTAACCAGGGCACAGTAAGCTCCGCTCCCATCTCGACAACCCATTCGCTTATCAGTGAGGTGCAACCTTCTTGATACCTACGCTGTGGGGGAGAAGGACAACCAACATTCTGTGCGGTTAGTCCTGCGTCAGTCAAGGTCTTGTCGAAGAATTGGGCAAAAACTTAGAAATAATTGACGCTGAGGATCCATATTAATACGGAGCGTGGCGGTCATCCCTCAGTCCTTGTCGGCTGCACCTCAGTCCTCTTTTGGCGGTCGGGGCATAATTACAGGTGCCCCATGCGCTGGCGCATGGGGACGAAGGCCCCATTCTTAGTGGGTTGTCGTTAGCCGTCCAGGGTCTCTTTCACGCGGTGAAAGTCCTGGCCGGTAGCGAGGACACGGAGGCCGACCGAATAGCCGGGGCCGG
>DATKHZ010000542.1:0-9978 GCA_035509995.1 Acidimicrobiales bacterium
GGGCGGTCTGCATCGGGACCGGTTTTGTGTCCCGTATGGTTCCTACCTGGTCGGGGCTTTTGTTGCCCAGGACTGCCTGACCCAGCAGAGCGCCTACCTCGCGATCTCTCTGTTCGAGTGCGTGGGCATACACCTTCAGAGTTACGCCTGGGTCCGCGTGCCCGAGACGCCCAGCAACGGTCCGCACATCGGCGCCCGAGGCGATTGCGGTGGTCGCAGCGAAGTGCCGTAGCTCGTGGAAGTGCCCGGAGATCCCGAGCCTTGATGCAAGCCGGCCGTAAGCCGACGTAAGTCCGTCAGGCAAGCATGGACCCGTCCCGTCAGCGGTCCGGCTAAGCACGTACGGGTTGTTGCACAGTTTGACCCCGATGGTCGCCGCGTACACCTCCTGTTGGGTCCGGCGAGCCGCAAGGAACGAACCCAGGACAACATCGATCGAGACCTGACGCACTTGGTGAGTCTTCGTCGGGCCGGTAGTCACCTGGCGTTTGATCACCGTAAGTGACTCGGCGATACGGACCAAGCTTCGATCCCAGGCGATGTCCGACCAACGCAGAGCGCATAGCTCGCCACGCCTTGCTCCGGTGACCGCACCCAGCGCTACAGCGCAGGCTAGGACGTCGTCACCCATCGCCTCTGCCTCGGCGATGAGCCGTTGAACATCGTCCACGGACGGGGCGTTCATGGTCGCCCGCTTCAGGCTAGGGGGTGTCGCCCGGTCCACTGGGTTGGCCGGGAGGACGCCCCACTTGACGGCCCGACCGAGCGCGGCATGGAGTAGAGCGTGGTGGCGCCTGACAGAGGCGGGGGAGAGGCCCCGCCCGGTCAAAGAGCTGTAGAAGCCGTCGATCTGGCGGGCCGTCAGCCTGTTGACCGGGATCTTCCCGAGAGCGGGCTTGACGTTTGCTTCCGCGATCCGCCGGTACTCCTTCATCGTGTGGAGCGTGCGGTGTGGGGTTATGTCGGATAGCCACCTCTCTACCAACTCGCCTAGAGTGACCGGGTGCGACGCGACAGCATGACCGCTTTCGACCTCTGCCACCAGCTTGGCCAGCTCGGTCTGGGCCGCTCGCTTGCCCCCGTGGACGGTACGCGAAACCCAGCGAACTTTGCCGTTCTCGCGGCCGGCATAGGCCCTGATGCGCCACTGACCGTCAGCGCGTGCCTCGATCGTCCCTCGCACGGCGTATCCTCCGCGTTCGACTGCCACAATGTTACCCAAAAGTTACCCAACACGTAGTTATCTTAAGAAAGCTGATATCAAAACACCAGGTCAAGCCACATAGGCGCCTCTAGCTCAATGGCAGAGCAACGGACTCTTAATCCGCAGGTTCTGGGTTCGAATCCCAGGGGGCGCACGTCTTCGCAGGTCAACGGCTATCTCTAGTGCTCGACCGCTGTATCGCGGAGCCAAACGCGGAGCCATAGGGACCCCAATGGCTCCGCGGCCGCAGAGCCGGTCCGATGCGATGTCTTCATGCGAGACTTCCGAGCGAGAGCGCGGTCGCGTGAGAGCCGGCGTTGGCACCGCTCACCACTTGGTCAGCGCCTTTTGGGGCTGTGGCACAGTGGAAGGGTCATGTCGCGTCAAGGATATGGACTGGACGGACTGGCGCGTCCAGGGATTTGAACCCAGAACCTGCGGAGTCTGCGCGACCCGTTGCTAGGTGTACAGGGTTGTTCGAAAACCGGTGTGGTTACTGGGTTTCTATCGGGAAGTAAGCTCTAACTAGGTGGTCTCGGCGATAACGGCGGCCAGCAACCCGGCGAAGTCCTCTGCGCAGGGCCCGCATGCGGCCAGGTGGGCCGCGACCCCCGGGTACCGGTTGGCCGCTGCTGCAGGGTCGGCCGCCACCAGCTCGACGTACACGTGGAGCAGGTCCATAGCCTGCTCGCAGCCCACGTCTAGGGGGTCGGTGAGCAAGAAGCGGTCGAGCTTTTCGGGTCCGTTCACGGTTACCTCGAACTTCCGTTGTCCAGATGGCCGTTAGCGACGAGCGCCGAGCGCAACTTACGTCGGGCGTCGAAGACGGTCTTGTAGAGGGCGTTGCGGTTGCAGCCCAGCTTGGCCACCAGGGCGTCGAGAGGGACCCCATGGACGAAAATCGCGACGAACACCTGGCGCTGATGGTCGGTCAGGTCCTCGTCCACGGCCCGGTGTAGGGCGTCCAGCAGCTCCCGACACTCGGGCTCCAGGGCGGGGTCCAAGCCGAAGCGGTCCGCCAGCCGGTCCCAGTCCTCGGCGCCCAGGGCCACCGTGGGATGGCGCCAGAAGTGGCGCCCGATCTTGGTCGATACCTCCAAGATCACAAACTTGTAGGCCCAGGTCGTAAACCTACTCTCGCCCCGGAACTGGCCGACCTTGTGAGTGATGGCCATCAGGGCGTCCGCCGCCGCCTGGTGGGCCAGGTCATCGAGTTCTGCCCCGGTCACGCGCAGGTCACCGCGGCGCCGGACTTCGCTCCTTGCGATCCGCAGCAGCACCTCGTGGAGCCGGGCTGCTGCCGCTTCACGCTCGGCCGGTGCCCCCGTCAGCGAGCGCACCCACTCCGCAGACTCAGGGTCCAAGGGACGAGCGGGGAGGGCAGCGAACCCTCCACCGACTGCCGCGTCCGCTATGGTCACGGAGGCGATCTTACGGGTCTGGCGACGTAAGCGGCCCGTAACCCCGCCAGCCCCTTTGAACAGGCACGCTGGCGAGACAGCGAGCCGCAGGCACCGCCCGCTTCGACCGAGACGCAGCAGACGCCGAGTTCGAACGGGTAAGAGAACCGGCCGACCTGACGCTTACCTCTGAGACGGGCTTGAGGCCTTTCACTAACAGCCGCAAGGAGCCCAAAACCATGACCATGGCCACCATCGCCGAGCGGGTCGCCGCCATGAGCGCGGCCACGCGCGATCAACCGCCGAACGAGCTCATGGCCATTTTTGCCCGCGAGCAGTCTGCGCTGGCGGCACGAGGCGTTCCCGACGGTACCGCCCCGGTCGGCTCCTTGCTGCCAGACGTCGACATGGTCGATGCACGTGGAGCAACGACGACCCTGTACGCGGCTACCCGTGCCCGGCCGGCGGTCGTGGTGTTCTACCGGGGCGCCTGGTGCCCCTACTGCAACATCACGCTTAGCCATTACCAGGCCCGGCTGCACGCGACCCTGGTCGAACGAGGAATCGAGCTCATTGCGATCAGTCCCCAGACGCCTGATGGGTCGTTGACCATGCAGGAGAAAAACGAACTGGCATTCACCGTGCTCTCCGATCCTGGGAATACGTTGGCCCGTCACCTGGGGATCCTGACCGCGCCATCACCTGAGGTGAGGGCGGCACAGCTCCAGCTCGGCCTGGACCTCATTTCCGTCAACGCCGACGGCAGCACCGCTCTGCCGATGCCGACCACGATCATCCTCGACGGTGGCCACCTCCTGCAGTGGATTGACGTTCACCCCGACTACACGACCCGTTCCGAAGCGGACGATATCGTGGCCGCGCTCGACGCTTCAGCCCTGTAAATCGACAAGAAGGAGCATCTGATGACTGCGAAACTCGGACTACTCGCACTGCTCGAAGCGAAACCAGAAAAGGGAGGCGAGCTGGCGGCGTTCCTCGAGGCCGGCCGCTCGATTGCGGCCGCCGAGCAAGGCACGGTAACATGGTACGCGTTCAAGATCAGCGACACCAGCTATGGCATTTTCGACACCTTTGAATCCGAGGGTGCCCGTCACGACCACCTCAACGGCGAGATCCCACGTGCACTCGCACAGGTCGGTGCGGACTTGCTAGCCAGAGAGCCCGACATCCGCACTGTTGACGTCATCGCGGTCAAATGGCCGTTCCCCTGAATGCATCATCATCAAGGCAGCCACGTCCCACGTGTCGCTGAGGAACGGCGCTCCTAGTGCGCCGGGTGAAGCCCACCCCCGGCTGCCAGCTCGCTCCGTTAAGTTCTGTTGAGTGTCTACGAGCGCTACCCTTTTATCACCAACGGGAGGCCGCTGAACTCGACAGGGCAAGATTTCCGGCTCCACCCCAGGGGGCGAGTGCGCGCGCTCGACGACGGGGAACCATGGGCACAAGACGTCACATCGTCTACAAAGTGGCCTAAGACGCTCGCCGAAATTGTGAGCTGCGATTATCGCCGACGGCGTCCTCGACCCAGAAAGGTAAGTGGCTCTGACCAGTCCTGTGACGATCGTTCCCACCGTGGTCGGTAAGAGCTGCACGCGCGCTGACACTCACCAAGGGTGACCCGTCTGGCAGTGGGCCACTGCACCTCGTGAAAGGGGACGTCCGTGGCTGAGCTCCACATCGGTACGGGTTTGAGCGTCACTTGTCGACCTTTGGGCGACCTCGACCTCGTCAGTGCTGTACCAATGCGCCATCTCATCGGCGAGGTTCTCCGCCCCGGGCTCGAAGTTGTCTTCGATCTTCAAAATGTCAGTTTTATCGATGCGGTGGGTTTAAGCGCTCTGGTCGGCTCGGTTCGCCGGGTGCGGGCGGTTGGTGGGAGAGCACGGATTAGCAACGCCCAGCCGCGAGTGCAGTCGCTCTTCAGGCTCATCGGGGTCGACGGGCTACTTATGCCGTCTTTGCTGGCGCCACGCAACGCCGCCCTGTCATCGTTGTGAAAACCGCTCCACCATGCGGGCGAAGGTGTTCACGATCGGTGTTCGAGCCCCGACGTAGGTTTCGTCCTCACGGGCATTCATGACAGAAGACAAATAAGTAAGAACCCCCGGCTCCAGGATGCTCACTCAGAGTGCCTGTCGGAAACTGAGACACCAAAGATAGATACCTCAGTTTTAGGATCCAAGGCCCCTGAGGCGCGCAGATCCTCCTCGGACACGAGCAACTAGGGGCACTATCACCAACCCGTCCTCAACGATTAACGGGTTGGTGCGGAAAGGCATAACCAGTAAGTTCGAAACCTGCGCCATCCTTACGTATTTGCTTCGAGCATTATGTGGTCCTACCTGTGAAATCCAAATGGAGGTATGAAAAATGTTCAGTAATATCGTCACTAAACGGATCAAGCCCTTAGTGCTGGGTGCGGCAGTTAGTGCCCTCGCCGTCACAGCAACGACGGCGGCGACAGCCGCGGCCGCGCCGCGGGCAGCCGTCGACCCCCCTGCGGGGCATGCCGCCGCGGACGGGCTCGGACAGCTAAGCGGCTTCCTGTCCCCCTCCAAGTTTACGGTGGGCAGCCTGATCGACATCAATCTCAGTAATGAGTCGGCACGTCTACCGCTCTACCCAGGGACGGCGCCGAACCCTTTGACAGGCAAGCAAGAGACGGTTTGGTACATCTTGCTCGATGCTTCCGATAGCGGCCTGGCGGCCGACTTGGGCGTCAACTTTGCGCCCAAGCTGGCCAATATCGGTATCGGCTGCGCCGCCTGCGTACAAACCGTTACGGAAGCGAACCCGACCCCGACCGCCAACCCCTTCGGCCCAGCAGTCATCCACTTCGCTGGCGCACCGGACTTCAGCCCGACGCGTATCGCCGTCCCCGGGCCGACCGGCTTCCCGCTCACGAAGTTCCAGCCCGGGTCCGACGTACCCCCCGGTGACAAGTACAGCCCGTTCATCCGTATAGCGGGCTCCGACGTGATCTATAACGCCCCGATAGTTGCTGCCGGCAACGGCCCGTTCGACGTGACGACTCACACCAATACCGAAGACCGGGTGCTCGGCATCCACATCGGAGGGCCATCGCAACCTGGCCAGTTCAGTGAGTCTTGGGTCGACATGTTGTTCGTCAAAGGCTTCGACAGCGGTGAACCGATCGTCTACCTGAGCACCGACGCAGGTCAGCCGCTCACCGCGGTGCTAGAGCGTTCGACGTACGTGCCAGCGCTCAACAACGCCTCGTTCAACGGCGGCGACGACTTCTTGGGTTCGGCACGTGAGCGCCTGTTCGGCTTCATCAACGGCCAAACGGGGCACAATAACCCGCAGGCCCAGGGCTTCCAGAACCTTGCTCTTGATGGAGGTGCGGCCGACAACGCGTCCGCCAGCAACACCACCTTCATCAATAATCTCCGCTACGGCGGGGACCTGCTCAACGTGTTCGGCGACTTCCCGACCCTGAGCTCGCCTCGCCATGCGGACGCTTACAGCCCCTTATGGGATGCCCAACTCGGTCTGTGGACGCCCAAGGCCATCAAGCTCGGGCTGGACAAGCGGCAGATCGACGAGAACACTGTGCTCAATCTGGTTGCCACCCGGCCAGACCTGCTGACGGGCGTGAACCCGGCAACCGGGGCACCCTCACCTTATGGTTCGGTTGGCGTCGACATCAACTGTGCCGTCCTAGCCTATATTGGCACGGCTCCACGCAACGCGCTCCAGCCGAGCGATCCGGGGTCGCAGTTCCCCCCGAGGTAATACAAGCAGCGCTTGACCGGGCCCCTAAACTAGAGAAAGCCCTCCGCTCAAGCGGTTACGAGAGAGCCAAACGAGACCCGCGGCCACCAAGGTCCGCGGGTTTCGCGGCGCTGGTCGTTCCTCGAGGTGATTTGGCAGTACCGCATCGACTGAGCGCGCCCGGGCAGGCCATTGACCGCCTAACAGCGAACATCCGATGTGCCCGGAACGGGGCGATGTGTTTGCCACGACGCACGGCCCGATGTGGCCTCCTGGTGACGCCGACGACTTTGTGGCGGTGAGGAAGGAGGAACAAATGAAAGCGAGAGCTCGCGCCGGCGCAAGGCTCCTCGCGGTGGGGTGCGCCGCCGCTGTCGTTGGTGGCCTTATGCCGATTTCCTCGACCTCAGGCTCAGCCTTTCCCGCCCGTCTCGGTCAAGTACCGAGCGAGTGCCACCCTGCGGTGCTCGCCGGAGCCGGGAGGTTCCTGGCCAACTTCACTACGGTCTGCAAGGTGACGTCGACGGTACCCGCCAACGGTGACCTAGGCCCCCACGGTATAACGGTCATCCCGGCGACGGTTGGCCGTCTGGTGGCAGGTGACGTACTGATCTCGAACTCCAACAACCGCAACAACGTTCCAGGTACCGGCTCGACGATCGCGGAGATCTCACCTAAGACCGGCGTCCTGAGGCTTTTCGCGAACGTCGCTGCCCAGACGCACACCCCCGTCGGGCTGACAGCTGCTCTCGCCGTCTTCCACGATGGGTACGTCGTCGTGGGCAGCCTGCCGAGGACAAAGGCCACGGCCGAGACCTCAACCGCCGTGGCGCTTTATATCCTCAACAGCCGCGGCAGGCTAGTGCAGACTGTCCGCGGGGACGACATCAGTGGCCCGTGGGACATGGCGTCGTACGACGGAGGGGACTTTGGCGTTCTGTTCGTCACCAACGTCATGCCCGGCGGCGGCGCCTCTAGTGGCAGGGTTGTGCACAACGGGGACGTTGTACGGCTGGTCCTCGACCTGGTGGCCTCGCGTCCGACGGTGGTACATCACGTGATCATCGCGTCCGGCTTTGGGGAGATGACGGGGCCGGTTGGCCGCGTAAACGGCCCTACGGGATTGGCCTACGCGCCCAATGGGACCATCTATGTCGCGGACACCCTCGCCAACCGCATAGCAGCCATCCCCGACGGCATGTCCCGCTTGACGAGCGCAGGCACAGGTAGGACGGTGACTTCGGGCAATTTCCTCGAGGCACCGCTCGGGCTCGTCCAGGCTCCCGACGGCGACCTGTTGAGCACGAATGCGGGCAACGGCCAGATCGTCGAGTCGACGCTTTACGGTGGGCCAGGCTTCCTGTTCGGTGACCAGCCTGAGTGGCCGACGGTCGACAGCTCCGGGTCGGGAGCACTTTTTGGCTTGGCTGTCCAACCGGGGGAAAAGGGTGTGTACTTCGTCGACAACCTGACGCATTCGCTTGACATCTTCATGTGACAGCTAGCCGTCCAGCCGCCTCGGCTGGGCCAGGGCGATTATTTCTGCACCGTCGTAGCCGTCGAATACCGTTCATCAACGCGGCCCCTGGCTGCCTAGACGGCCGGGCGGCCCGAGGGTGGATTGGGAGGAGTGCCAACGCATCCATCCCGCCGGCAAATGTCCCGACGTTGACCTATCAGGTCGCGTGAGGGGAGTAAGAAGATCCTTCCTGGAGACGCTCACTTGGTCGTGAGGGGGTAGCTGCCCCCTAACGGCCCGATCCTTCAAAGGAGCGTCACACCGACGACCGCAGCGTACCCAGACTGCGAGGCGACCGTGAACACCTACGACTCGAACGCGAGGCAGGAGACGAAGTTAGTGGCTGACTACCCGCAGATGATCGTCCCGGTCGACCGCATCGAACCAGTGCCCAGACGGATCCGGGCCATGCTGGCCGGCGCGGTGGTGCTCGATACCAACAAGGCCCTCTACGTCTGGGAGTGGCCCTATTACCCGCAGTACTACGTCCCTATCGGGGACGTGGACCCTGCCATGCTGGTGGACGAGCGGCAGACCGAGCACCTGCATCGCGGGACCGCCCAGTTGCTGGGACTGCGCGTGGGCGAAGTCGCCCGTCCGAAGTCAGCCCGGCTCTACGCCGCAGATGCGGTGGACGGTGTGGCCGGAACCGTCCGTTTCGACTGGGACGCAGTGGACGCCTGGTTCGAGGAGGACGAGGAGGTCTTCGTCCACCCTCGTAACCCTTACGTCCGTGTGGATGCCCTGCGCTCGACCCGCCATGTGAGGGTCGAGCTTGACGGGACCGTACTGGCCGGGTCGTCGTCGCCCGTCATGGTGTTCGAGACCGGGCTACCGACGCGCTATTACTTCAACCGGACCGAGGTGGACTTCGATCATCTGGTGCCGAGCAACACGGTTACGTCCTGCCCCTACAAGGGTCAGACCAGCGGCTACTGGACGGTGCGTGTCGGCGAGGGGTCCTACCCGGACCTGGCATGGGCTTATGACTTCCCCACCCGGCAGCTTCTCCCGATCGCCGGGATGATCGCTTTCTACAACGAGAAGGTGGACACCATCGTCGACGGGGAGCGCCTCCCTCGCCCTGTCACGCATTTCTTCAAGTGACAGCGGTGCGGGACGGTCGCGCCAGCTCCTCGGCATCGAAGGGGCTATCTATCCGGTAGGAAAGGGGGCCAGCCTGACGCTTACCTCTGAGATGGCCTCGAAGCCACGTAGCCCTCCTGGTCCGAGGGCACCATCCCCCCGGAACCGGAGGATCGGCACCCGGTACGTCGCCTCGTTACCTAGCTCCCGAGACCGGGTCACTCGTCTCTGACTACAAGCAGGAACCGGTGCCGTGAGGCCTTGCAGGGTTCCGCGCAATCAAACCGCCAGGCAGGGCGTCTTAAAGGATGATGAGCTATAAAAACGGCCAAGTCGGGCTCACAGTTGAACCATGGCTGAGGTGACATCGACAGGAGCCCCTGCGGGCCCGACCCCCGAGCATGGCGAGAAGCCCATCGGCCGGCGGGCCGTCCTTGGCATCCTGGGCCTCGGTGGGCTCGGCATTGCCTTCGGCGAGCACGTCCAGAACGGCATCTCTGACCTGCTGAAGCCGCTCCGCGGCACCGGGCTCGCCGGCCTCGTCCCCGGCGGCGGCAACTTCACCCTTTACACCGTGACCAGCGGCTTTCCTGCACCGCCGCCCGATTATAAGTTGACCGTCAACGGGATGGTCGAACGGCCCCTCCAGCTAACCGTGCGCGACCTGGAAGCCTTGCCGGCCACCAGGCTCACCCACACCTTCCAGTGCGTAACCGGGTGGGTCGTCGACGACGTGCACTGGACCGGCGTCCCACTCATCTACCTGGCCAAACTGGCCGGGGCCCACCTGAGCGCGACGGTGTTCCATTTCTCCTCCTTCGACGGGGTTTACACCGAGACCCTGACGATGGACCAGGCCGAGCAGAGTGGCGCCATCGCTGCCTACTCGATGCTCGGCGGGCCGGTCAGCAGGGACCATGGCGGCCCGGTGCGCCTCTACGTCCCGGGGATGTTCGGTTACAAGTCGATCAAATGGTTGTCCACCATCACTCTGACCGACGTGGTGCAGGAAG
>DATKHZ010000543.1:0-2741 GCA_035509995.1 Acidimicrobiales bacterium
CCGGCCCCGACATTGGGGAGGATGAGCGCCAGTTCCTCCAATAGTTGGTATTTCAGCGCAAATGTAAATGGGTGGAGCTCCACCGAAACTTGCAGATCCGAGGTGCCCTTAGGGGCGAGGTCGCGCGCACGTCCTATACACTCCACCAAGGTGGCCGACGCCGTCGCCACTTGGTCCTCAGTATGGACGCGCCCGTCCCAGATGAGGATACCCGGCGCCCCCATGGCGGAGGCATTTTGTAGGTGGCGTGCAAGGAGCTCCGAGGTGTGAGCCTTCGCCTCCGCCGGCCCAAAGGGGTCGAAGTTGGGGGGCTCCTCGATGACATTGAGCGTGGAGACGGTTAGGCCAGCTTCGCGGATCAGTTCGCCGACGGCGGCATAATGCGCTTCGTAGACAGGTGCGGGGATCAGGCGCGAGCCGACCTGCGTAAATACAACCGCCGCTCCCTCAAAGCCTAGATCTCCAAGGACGTCGCACGCTTCCTCGAGGTCTTGAAGAGGGAGCCAAACTGTCATACCAATGGGTTTTCCTACGTCGTTGCGCATAGCACCACTTTCTCACGTCGGTCAGGTGTCCATAACGATGACTGCCTTGCCCCCTACCAGTCCAGCCCGGAGGGAGGCAAGGGCGGTGTTGATCTCTTCGAGCGGCCAGCTGTCCCATGTCGGGGCGGAGATGGCATGGTCGGCAACGAGAGTAAGTACCTGTTGCAGGTCGCTCTGCCGTCCGGAGCGCACCCCGCGGACGACCAGTTCGCGGTGGGACACGAGTGGCATGTCGAATTGGTCGAGCTTGGCGTAACCAACACTGACGTAGACGCCATGCGGGTTTAGCAGACAAAGAAGGGGGTCGACGAGGCCTGCCGCGGCCGCGCAGTCAATCACGCTGCTAAATGGCCCGTCTATTTCGGACAGGTCGTTCTCTGCCCGGTACCCACTCTTTTGGGCCAACCGCCGGCGCTCCTCGTTGGACTCGAGGATGACGGGGTGAGCCCCTCGGTAGCGAAGGAGCTCGGCCACGAGGAAGCCCACTGGCCCAGCGCCGACGACGAGGTGCTCCCCGCCGCCGCCGTGGGGCCCATCCAGCGCGGTCCGCACGGCGTTGTGAGCTGTTGCCCCCGCGTCCACGAGGGTCGCCGCCACCTCGAGGGGAACCTGGGCCGGGACGGGGACCAACTGTGTAGCCATAAGCGCCATGCGCTCGGCAAAACCCCCGGGCTGGCGGAATACACCCGTAATAGTTGGGCCGTTCACGCAGAGGCGCTCGTCGCCCGACCTACATGGCTCGCAGTGGTTGCACCCGACGAATATCGTCGGGACGACCCGAGACCCAACTAACGCGCCGTCCACATCGGGCCCGACGGCGCTAACCGTGCCAACCGGCTCATGCCCCAGTGTGAAAGGCATTTCGGGCCGGTAGCCCGAACCCTCCATGATGTGGAGGTCCGTACCACATATGCCGCAGGCTTCGACCGAAATGATGACAGATAGTGGCCGCAGCTCCGGCTCGGGCACATCCGCTAACTGCAACTCCGTCGAAGGGATCTCAACCAGCTGGGCTGCCCTCACGACGCTCCCGCGAGTTGTCCGCCCGCCATGGCGCTACTCGTCGCAATGACGCCCACATCGTTCACGAAAGGACAGCTAAGAAGCGAGAAGGTGCCGAGTGTTGTTCACAAGTAGCTCGCCGAAAGCGCGGATCCTCTTGTCCGACAGCCTGGACGTCAGACCGCTGATCCCGGCGGCACCCACCAGGGTCCCTTGGTTAACGAAAACTGGGGTCGCAACACAACTCCAGCCGGGCAGCGTCTCGTCCCTGTCAATGGCGTAGCCAAGTCTGCGGACATTTTCGAGCATATCCTGCAATTGGCGAGGCCCCTTTGCGGCCAGCTCGGTCCCACCGTCGAAAGACAGGCGACCGGAAACGAGGTCGAGCATGGTGGGAGCCAGGGCTGAGAGGTGAGCCTTGCCGATCGCCGAGGCATGCATCGGTCGCCGGCTGCCTACCGATTCCTCATCACCAGGCGTGTCGTCGGCGGGGAAGAACGCAACGTAAAGCATCCGATCGTGCGCGGGCACGGCGAACACCGTCGACTCGCCGACGATATCTCGGAGCTGGCCCAGGACTCGGTAGATCGCTTCGCCCCATTCGCCCCCTCCCCGGTCGTTCGGCTCTTGTTGCGGCGCGGTCCGAAAAGCGAGGAGCTTCTCTTTGGCCAGGACGAAGGCCCGACCCTTTGGTTCCCGGGCAACATAACCCGCCAGCTCGAGCTCGTGCAGGAGCCGGTGCGAAGTGCTGCGGTTCACCTCAAGGACTTTGGCCAGTTCAGGAACGGTGCACGGGTGCTCGCGGAGCACGTCCAGCACCCGCAGGCCTCGGGTCAGTTGTGAGCGCTGGTGGGTTTTTTGCGCTTCATGCCACGCAGTGGGTTCGCCGGCGTCAGTTGTATGGATATTGCCCACGCGGCCCTCTTCCAACGTGCTTGCGCGTGGGCTGAGCGTACCACCGCACCAATGGGGGAACAAGAGCGCGCGAGGCCCGGCGCAGTCGGTTCGGGTGGTGGAGCGACCGTAATGTGGCGCCCTCATAGGCGGGGCCGCCCTCAGGGCCCGGAAGGGACCACGCTTATGTCGCCCGAGTCGTCGCTCAGGTGAATAACGTTATGGGACGCGGGGTTTGTCGGTACGCGGATGTCCGTGGAGCCGGAAGACGCGTTGGCTACAACCAAGTACGAGACGTTC
>DATKHZ010000544.1:0-2515 GCA_035509995.1 Acidimicrobiales bacterium
GACCACAACCAGGACGATGCCCACCAGCACCGCCCAGCGCCTCGCGAAGACGGCGGCCTCCGTACGGTTTGAGCCGCCCACGGCCCCGCCACCTCGTGATCCCGGACGGCCCGAGAGCCCGCGGCGGTGAGGAGGACCGCCCGGGCCGTGGAGTGGGCCAGCAGCGCCCTGGCTAGGAGCGATCGAGCCAGGAGCGGCCGGGCCGGCGGGGGCCGGGCCGGGAGCCATCGAGCCAGGAGCGGCCGTTGCATCGAACCGCTCGGCGGCAGCCGGCTCGCCGATCGCCAGTTCGCTGATCGCCAGCTCGCCGATCGCCAGTTCGTTGATGGCAAGCTCCCCGTCACCAAGCTCCCCGTCGACCGGCCCCCCGTTTGCGGGCTGTTGGTCGAGCCGCTCCTCCTCGGCCGCACCGTCGCCTCCGACGGCGTGCTCCGTCCAGGACGCACCGTCCCACCAGCGCCACCGCCCAGGCGCGTCGGGGTCTGCGTACCATCCCGGTTCCAGTTGCCTCGCCACGCGACTACGGTAGGTCAGCTGACGATCCCACCGGTGGCTGATCGCGGCCAGGCCACTGCCGAGTTGGCTAGTTCAGCCCGAGCTGCGGCCGATCGCGTCCAGGCCACTGCCAAATTGGCTCGCTCAGCCGGAGCGGCGGCCGATCGCGTTGACGTAGGCGACCTCTGCGGTGCCCGAGGTGCGGACCGACACATCGACGCCGAGGACCTCTGTGCTTGCGGGCAGCTCGGCGAGCAGGTACGGGTCCGCCCCCCCGTCCCCGACTGCGCCGGGCGCAACCAGCACGTTCTGCCAGGCCCCGGCGGCCGACTCGACCGAGACGTCGACTGTATGCACCGGTGAGGTGCTCGTGACCGAGCCGACACTGAGCTGGGTTACGGCCACCGGAGTGCTCCAGGACCAATCAAAGCTAACCGTCCCGTCACTAGCCTCCGCCGTGTACCCTGTGCCGCCCGCGTCGCCATCACCGTTGCGCTGCAACACCATGCGCGCCGCACGCGAGGTCGGGCTGACGGCCGCAGTCCAGTCCGTCATTTCGGGCTGGGAACTGCTTGGCCCGATGAGCTCGAAGATCGAAGTCTGGTCATGGTCCGTCGAAATCAACCGCACTGCGCCGACGGCCCTCCCCGTCGAAGCGGTCGAGGCCATCTGGAGCAGGCAAGGGCTGTCCATGAGCCCAGGCGCGTTCACATCACCGACCATGAGGAACTCGGCGTCGTCGGCCTGCAGGGCGCTCCTCACGACAGCGACCGCGCAAGATCGCTTGTTCTGGGCTGCAAACGGTCCATAGGGCGTCGTCGCGGTGAAGGCTGTCCAGGCCGTGCGGTGACCGCTGAAATAGGCCACGCTCCCCCTGTAGTCGGTCTCGACGACCGCGCTCGACGGCCCGATGGCCTTTAGCAGCGCCATGGCGGGCGAGTGGGCGAACTCGGAGCTCTTCTGCCCGAACTTGTACAGGTAATCCCGCGTAAATCCTGCTGCTGTCGGCACACCCGCCGCCAGCACTGCGACGACGACCGCCACCGAAGCCGCAACCTTGGACAGAGTTTGGCCTCCAAGGTCGAGCGCCCACCGCCCCACAACCGCCGCCCCGGTTACGTACCAGAGGGTCACGACCGGCAGGACCAGGATCACGCGCCGTTGGTTGGTATATGGGTACGCGAGTGTCTCCAAGAAGTAGGCCCAGAGCATCCAGGACTCCGCCAACGGGTGCCGGCGGTACCAGGACACCGCTCCTACGAACCCGAGCACCGGGACCGTCGCGCCCACCGCAGCCATGAGCAGCTCGACCGGCCCGTGCGATGGCAGGGGGCTGCCGGTCGGCACCACCGATTGGCGCAGCACCTCCCGGAGGTATGACCAAGTGTCCTGGACCACCTCCTTGGACAGCTGATGGAGGAGCCCGCCCTGGCCGGGATCGGAGATTTCGCCCGCGTACCGGTTGCCGACGGTCGACGCGCCGCTGGCCCACCTCGCCACCAGGCCGGGGAGCAACAGGGCCGCTGTCCCCAGGCTCACCCCAGCCGCACGCGCCCAACGCCTCCGCCAAAACTCGTACAAGACGAGCCCGGCGACAAGACCTATCCCGGCTTCTTTGAGCCAAACGAGCGCCGCCATGAGCACGACCACCACGCAGGCGTTCAGCACACCAGGCCGGCGTTCCCACCGGTCGAGGGCGAACAGTACCAGCACGAGCACCAGTAAGAAGGGCGCCTCCGCCATGACCATCGTTGAGTACGTCGCCAGGACCGTGTTGATCGCCAGGAGGCCGAGCACAGCCACCCGGTAGCCCGGCTTGAGCCCTCGACGGCCCATCCACGACCACAACAGGGGATAGAGCAGCGCAACGCAAACGGTTGAAAATAGGCGCGGCGGCCAGAGCGCGCTACCCCATAACCACACCAGCGGCACGAGCAGCAGCGGGTACCCCGGGAGGTAGTACGCGACCACCGTCGCCCCGCTCGGCATCTTAGAGGCGAGCCAACCGCCAGATGCCAGC
>DATKHZ010000545.1:0-9606 GCA_035509995.1 Acidimicrobiales bacterium
GTTCCACGGTGCGTTTTGCCCGCCGTTGGTGGGGTAGTGGCGCCGTCAATAGGCTGCTGGGCGTCATCGGCGCAGCCGGCGCGGTGGTGTCGGTGCGGTGGGCGCCGGCAGTCTTCGCCTCGATTGCCGCAGCGGCAGCCGGCCCTATTGGCCTCGCCCTCCGGGGGAGGACATCGAAGCTGGTGTGGACGGCGAGGTTACGCCGCCTCACCGTCATCAGCTCGGTTATGGCCGCCCTGCCCGTAGCGGTCATCGGTGCCCTCGCCGGCTTCCATGGAGCTGCCACAGCAGCCGCTTTCGCGGCCCTCGGCGCACCCCTGCTCGTTGACCTGGGGCTATTTGCCACCCGAGCGCCCGAAGCTCGGCTGCTCGCGCCCTACGTGGCAAGAGCGAGCCAGAGGCTGCGCTCGGTTGGGCCACGGGTAGTTGCCATCACGGGCTCGTACGGCAAGACGACGACCAAAGGCTACGTCGCTCACCTCGTCGGTGGTGCGATGTCGGTCGTTGCCAGCCCTGCAAGTTTCAATAATACGGCCGGTCTGGCACGCGCCATAAACGATCATTTGGCAACCGGTACCCAGGTGTTCGTTGCGGAAATGGGCACATACGGGCCTGGTGAAATCGCATCCATGTGCGCGTGGGCGCCCCCTGAGCTCGCGGTGATAACGGCGCTCGGGCCGGTTCATTTGGAGCGGATGGGAAGCCTGGAGAACATCGCGGAGGCCAAAGCGGAGATCCTCGAAAAGGCACGTGCCGCCATCGTGAACGTGGATTACCCGCTGCTGGAGCAGCTCGCGCAAAAAGCCGAGGAAGAGGGCAAGACTGTCTGGCGATGCTCGTCGAACGGCCCGCTCGCGGACGTGACGGTAACCCCCGAGCACGGCGGTTTACGCGTGCGAGCAAAACATTTCAGTGCTGAAATGGACCAGCTCATCGCCGCGGCGCCCACGGTCGACCCCGGGAACGTTGCTTGCGCCGTGGCGGCTGCGCTTTCTCTCGGAGTCCCGGCCGAAATTGTGGCGTCCCGCCTGGAGTCTCTCCCCGGCGCTCCTCATCGCCGTGCACCTCAACGGGCGTCGAACGGTGCGAGTGTGATCGACGACACATATAACGCCAACCCCGCCGGCGCGAAAGCCGCGCTCGGGCTGCTCGGGACTACCGCCGCCCCGGGAGGGAAAAAAGTGGTTGTCACGCCGGGCATGGTCGAGCTCGGGCCGGTCCAAGCGAGAGAAAACGCAAATTTTGCAGCCAGCGCCGGGGCGGTTGCTACCCAGCTGCTCGTCGTGGGCCGCACCAACGCCCGAGCCCTTCTTGCCGGTGCGAGGGCCGCCGGCTTGCCGGCCCGCTTTGTCCGCAACCGGCAAGCCGCGGTCGGATGGGTTTCGGCCAACCTCGGCCCGGGCGATGCGGTGCTGTACGAGAACGACCTGCCCGACCACTACCCTTAAGCAGCGTGCGTACTGGCGGGGTTAGCTCAGGCAGAGTCGGCGTCCTCTTCGGGGGCCCTTCGCCGGAGCACGACGTGAGCATCCTGACCGGCCTGCAGGCGGCCCGGGCGCTCGAGGCGGCGGGCGACAGCGTAGAGGCGATCTATTGGACCAAGGGCGAGCGTTTCGTGGCCGTCAGCCCCGCTCTCGAGGCGAACGCGTTCCTCGACGGAGCGCCTAAGGGTGCCCGCGAGCTGCGCTTTGTCGCTCAACCCGGGGGCGGTTTCTTCGAGGCCAAGGCCGGCGTACTTGGCAAGGAGCGAAGCCTCGAGCTGGACGCCATCGTCGTCTGTTGCCACGGTGGCCCTGGCGAAGACGGCACCCTCCAGGCAGCGCTCGACATGGCAGGCGTGCCCTATACCGGACCTGGCGCCTCGGGCGCAGCGCTGTGCATGGACAAGTTGGCTTTCGGCTCGGTCGTCGCGACCGCTGGCCTGCCGACGCTTCCCCGCAAGCTCGTCGCCAAGGGCGCAGAGGCGCCGCAGTGGGACGGCCCCCACATAGTGAAACCTCGCTTCGGCGGGTCCTCGATCGGGATCGAAGTGATCGCCGAGTGGGCGGACGTGGCGCGCTACGCCGAGCTCGGCGGGCCTCACACCGCCCGTGGGCTCGTCGCTGAGCCATACCGCTCGGACGCATACGACATCAACGTGGCGGTCCGCGCGTTCCCCGACGTTGCTCTGTCGCTGTTCGAGCGCCCGCTCAGGGCGCCCGGCAAAAGCCAGATCTTTTCGTACAACGACAAGTACCTCGGGGGCGACGGCATGGTGAGCGCTCCTCGCGAACTGCCCGCTCAGCTTGATGCGGGCCTGGAGAAGGAGCTTCGAGAGGCGGCAGGGGCCGTCGCATCCCTGGCCGGCGCCCGTGGAGTATGGCGCATCGATTTCCTCGTCGCGGGCGGGACGGGCCCGTGGTGGGTGAACGAGGTCAATACCATCCCAGGATCGCTCGCCAAGTACCTCTGGGTTGGCGATGCTGCCGTGGAGTTCCCAGCGCTTCTGGCCGACATGATCGAAGAGGCGAAAAGGCGGCCGAGCGCCCAATGGAGCTCCATGGGAGCCGACGGGTCTGCTTTGCGTTCCGCCGCCTCGATCGCAAATAAGCTGGGATAGGGCGAGCCCTAAACGCAGCCAAGCCCCGAGAAAGGACAGCAGAGGCGCCAACATGGGTTACCCCGAAAAGTCCCTCAATCCCGGCGAGCAGGTGGCGATCGACGTCCGTCCACACTGGAAGTACCTCGCGAGGCCGATCTTTGCCGTGGCCGTAGTGGTCGTTGGTTCGGTCGTGGCACTTGTGGCGAACGTGCCCCGCTGGGCCGAGCTTGCCTTGGCGGCGCTGCTCGTTTTGTGCCTGCTCTGGCTCGGGGGGCGCTACCTCCGTTGGGTGACGACCTCGTTCGTGGTGACCACCGAGAGGCTTGTCCTGCGAAAGGGCATCCTCCGCCGTACCGTGCGTGAGATCCTGCTGGACCGCCTGACCGACATCACCTACAACCAGACGCTGCTCGACCGCATTTTGGGCTGCGGCGACATCCTGCTCGAATCGCCCGGCCGGGATAGCCAGGAGGTCTTCCCTGACCTGCCCCACCCGGTGAGGATCCAAAATGAGATTTACCGCCTCATCAACCAGCGCCGTCCTGGCGCTTCGGTCGCCGGCACCGGGGGCCCGGCTGCCGCCAGCGCTGTGACCAGTGCCCCCGCAGGGGTTGCACCGGTGCCCTGGGACGCCCCCAGCTCAGCGCCTTTTGCAGGGGTAGCCGCGACGGATGTGCCGGCGGGCCCGCGTGAACCGAGCGTTGCGGACCAGCTCCAGGAGCTGGACGACCTGCGCAAGAGAGGTGTGATCAGCCGGCGGGAGTTCGCGGCCAAGAAGGCGGAGCTCCTGTCGCGCATGTAGCACGCACCGGACGTGGGGAGCACGAGGCGCTTGCCCGCCTGAGCAGGCTCCTGCCGGGGCCGCCCGACGGCGAGGTGTGGTCCGGCGACGACGCAGCCGTGGTCAGAGCCCCCGGCTCGTCACCAGGCCAGCAGCCGCTCCTGCTGCTCGCGGCGGACACGGTGGTTGCCGGCATCGATGCCGACCTCTCTCTCACGACGCTGTCGGATTTCGGGTGGAAAGCGATGGCCGTCAACCTGAGCGACATAGCCGCAATGGGCGGCCGGCCAGCTCACGCGCTCGTGAGCGTCGTGGGGCTCGGGCCAGATGAGTTGGAGGACCTCTACGAAGGCATCATGGAGGCGGCGGCGGAGTTCGGTTGCGACGTGGTGGGTGGAGACCTGAGCGCGGGAAGCGAGGTGGTCGTGAGCGTCGCGGTCACTGGATGGGTCGACGGTGAGCCGGTCCTTCGGAGCGGGGCACAGCCGGGCGACCGGATCTGGGTCACCGCGCCGCTCGGGGCGGCAGCCGCGGGGCTGCGGCTCTTGAGGCAGGCGGGCCCCGGCCCTCACGACTGGGGAGCGCCCGACCAAGCGCTGGTTTCAGCACATGCTCGCCCACGTCCGGCAGTGGCCGAGGGGGTGGTTGCCCGCCTCGTAGGAGCGACGGCAATGATCGATGTGTCCGACGGCCTGGCGGCCGATCTCGACCAGTTGGCAACCCGGTCAAGCGTAGGGTTCGAGCTGTCCAGCGTCCCGGTCGCGGAGGGTGCCGAAATTGAGGAAGCTCTGGCCGGTGGGGACGACTATGTCCTCGTTTTGACGACGCCACGGCCGGTGGAAGTGGTAAAGGCGTTCGTGGCCGCCGGTGTGCCAGCCCCGTACCTAATCGGTGAGTGTGTGGCCGATCGCCGACTACGTTCCGTAGCTGGTAAAACGCTCCGAGTGGCAGGCTGGGAACACTCGCTGTAGAGTGCGTTAGGACCTATCGGTGCTGAAGGTGGCCCTTTGAGCGCCGCGTGCAGCCCTTCGGGAGGGGGGTAACGTTCTTCCGGTTTCTCCGTCCTTACCTCAAGGGGCCCAGGTGACTGACCGACGTTTGGATTGAGCCTTTTCGGGGATGCCCGGGAACAAGGAGGAGACCGGTCAACGTGCGCGACGCGAGCAATACTGTGCTGCAGTCCAACCCCATGCCAGTCGAGCGCGGGGGAGAACGGACGCTTTCGCGGCCTTCAACTCTCGCTGCCGCGCGCCGGCCCTTGGGGCCCGGCGTGGTGAACCTGGGCGGCCAGGACCCGACGACTGCGCGCCGCGATGACGGTAACAACGTAAGCCAGGCAGGGCAGGTCTTTGCCGATCTGTTGCTTGTCGCTTCTACGGCGTCTCGCTGCCCGCTTGCTCTGGTCACGGTTGTAAAGGCTGGTTCGTGGAGCACGCTGTCGTTCGGCGCAGAGCGCGAGGCTCTCGAGGACCCCGAGCTCTTCGCCATCATCTCCGGCCGAAGGGAGCCCGTCGAGGTGACGGACCCTGCCAGCAACCCGGCGCTCGCTCACAGCCGCCTTGCCCGCTCCAACCTGGGGATCCGTTGGCTTCTCGGAGTGCCGCTGCTCGGCCCAACCGGTGAAGTGAACGCGATCTTTGCGGTGCTGGACACCGAGCCCCGAGACCTGTCCCGGCGCGAACGTGCCGCGATGGTCGCGATCGGGCGGCTCATCGCCGGTGCCTTGTCCGCTCACCGGGGTGTGGACCAGCTTTCTGGGCCGGCGTCCCCGTCTGAGCACCCCAATGGCGTCAAGCAGACCGCCGACGGCCACTCGCTCCTGCGCAGCCACGAAGTGGCGGCCCTGTTCGATGTGACCGAGCGGACCGTCATCAACTGGGCCGCCTCCGGCAAGCTGGCGTGCCTGCGCACGGTCGGTGGGCACCTACGCTTCCGCAGCGAGGACGTCATGTCGTTGCTCGAGGCGAACTCGCTCAGGCGTCCCCAAGGCCTCTAAGGGCTGCTCGCAGCCTGAGCGCGTTCCGTCGCGTCCTGCGGTGGTCGCTAGCGGGAGGCTTTGGTTACCTTGCCGGCGCGGATGCAGGAGGTGCAGACGTGCACGCGGCGCGTACTACCGCCGACGATGGCGCGCACCCGCTGGATATTGGGGTACCAGCGCCTCTTCGTACGGCGGTGTGAGTGACTAATGCTCATGCCGACCGACGAGTGCCGACCACAGACTTCGCATACCGCTGCCATAGAGACGCTCAGGTTAGCAGCACGCGAGCGGCGGTCACTAAGCATCGTTCCGGAAGGTCCCAGCCAGTACTCTGACCAGGACAGGGATGAGCGAGCGTGGGAGTGCCACACGTGGGAGCACGGCGAATGCGAACAGACGACAGCCTGTCCGCCGGTGACGTCGCTCGCGTCGTGCGTGTCTACAGCGACGCCCTGAAACTGCACCGCCCCGCTCTTAACCGCCTCAACGTCTACCCGGTCCCCGACGGCGATACCGGGACCAATATGGCGCTCACAGTTGAAGCTGTCCGCAAGGAGCTTGACGAGGCACAGGCCAAGGCAGGCGACCGTGAACTCGACATGGAAGAGGTCACAGCGTGCCTGAGCCACGGTTCCCTCATGGGAGCGCGGGGCAACTCGGGCGTGATCCTGTCTCAGGTGCTGCGAGGCATGGCGAACGCGTTCCGGGACGCTGGTTCTCGCTCCGGAGGTGCCGGCAGGCTCGGGCCAGCCGACCTGGCCGACGCATTTTCGCGGGCCAGCGACAGCGCTTATGCCGCCGTCAGCAACCCGGTCGAAGGCACGATCCTCACAGTTGCAAGGGCCGCGGCCCTGAGCGCAGAGGAAGTCCTTCGCGGCAACGTAAGCGATGCCGAGGTGAGCGATGCTGAGGTGAGCGATGACGGTGACGAGACCCCCGGCTTGGCGGGCGTCCTGGAGGCTGCCCGCGGCTCCGCCGCCCGTGCGCTCGCCGGCACAACCGAGCAGCTGCCGGCTCTACGGGCCGCCGGTGTGGTGGATGCCGGGGGGGCGGGTTTGCTGTTGCTGTTCGACAGTTTCCTGCAGGTTGTCGATGGCCGCGAGATCGAGGTCCCGCCGCCCCCCGCTGGCGCTCAGCAGCTGGCGGCGGCCCGCAGCGGTGCGCCGACTGCAGCGGCCGGGGATGGCCTGGCCGGTCCGGCCAATGGCCTCGCCGGCCGCGGTGAGGTCGGTGACCTCCGCTATGAGGTCATGTTCTTCCTCGAGGCGTCGGACGAGGCAATTCCCGCGTTCCGAGCCGTGTGGGAAGGCGTCGGCGGCTCGATTGTGATCGTCGGCGGCGACGGCCTCTACAACTGCCACATCCACACCGACGACGTCGGCGCCGCCATCGAAGCAGCTATCGAGATCGGCCAGCCTCGCCAGATCCGTGTGACCGACCTCCACGAGCAGGTGGAGGAGGAGCGGTGGGTGCGGGAAGCTGCAGCGGCAGGCGACCAGCACGAGGCTCCGCCAGAGCCCGTCACCTGCGCGGTCGTGGCAGTCTGCGCCGGCGATGGCGTGAAACGAATATTCCGTTCCCTCGGTGCTCGCCAGATCGTTGCGGGTGGCCAGTCGGCCAACCCCTCCACCGCCGAGATCCTCGATGCGATCGCCTCTGCTCCCGCCGAGGAAGTCATCGTGCTCCCGAACAACCCCAATGTGATCGCGGTGGCAGAGCAGGCCGCCGCCCACTCGTCGAAAAAAGTGCGAGTGGTGCCCACAGCCGGCACCCAGGAAGGTTTTGCGGCGCTCCTGGCCTACGACCCGGAAGCTGATGTGGGCACGAATGCAGACAACATGGCCGCCGCCGCCGCCCACGTCGTTGCCGGGGAGGTAGTGCAAGCCTCGCGCGACGCCGTGAGCGAGGTGGGCCCCGTGAAAGAAGGGGATTGGTTGGGTGTTTCCCGCGACGGGATAGAAGTCGTGGCCCCGCAGCCATCTTCGGCCGCAGATGCCGCAGTCGCGCTGCTCGGCACGCTGATCGGTGAAGACCACGAGATAGTGACGATCATCGAAGGTGAAGGGGCGCGCGCGGCGGACACCCGCCGCATCGTCGAGTGGCTATCGGAGCACCATCCCGCCGTGGGCTCCGAGGTCCACCATGGGGACCAGCCGCTTTACCCGTACCTTTTCAGTATTGAATGAAAGCAACCTCAGTATTGAACGAGAACAACGAAATGAGGGCGACCAGATGAAGAGCTTCGCAGCGCTTTCAGGCGCGCCGCTCAGCGTGCTTCAATCGGTCAATCGCCCTCTCCGGCTACCGGGGGGCAAACGCGAACCAAGGCGTCGCGCCGAAGCCCTCGAACAAATGGGAATTCTCTCGGTCCTCGACCTTCTCACCCATTACCCTCGCCGTTACCTCGACAGGACCAGCCAGGTGCCAATCTCCGAATTGAAGGAGGGTGACGACGCGACTGTTATCGCGGTGATCCGAAAAGTCCAAAGACGCCCTGGGCGCCGTGGTGCCAAGCCCGTGGTGGTGGTCGACGTCTGGGACCAACGCAGCTACCTGAGCCTGTCGTTTTTCAACCAACCCTGGCGTGCGAACTACTTGCGGGAGGGGATGGAGGTCGCCATATCGGGCAAAGTTACGACCTTTCGCGGCCGGCGGCAGATGTCGAACCCCACCGTCGAGGTCGTCGAAGGGGAATGGATAGGAAGGGTGGTACCGATATACCCGCAGTCAGAAAAAGCGGGGATCACGTCGATGGAGATCGGGTCTTGTGCCCTCGAGGCCCTGCAGTGGGCGGGCGAGCTCGACGACCCGGTGCCCTCGGCGGCTTTGAAAGCAAATCATTTCGCCCCGCGTGGCTGGTCCATGTGGAACGTCCACCAGCCGGGGTCCATGGCAGACAAGGAGGCCGCACGCCGCCGGCTGGGTTTCGACGAGCTGCTGCGGCTGCAGCTGGTGCTGGTGATGCGCAAGCGCGCCGTCGAGCGGGATTGCGAGGGCATCACTCACGAAGTCGGCTCCGAACTGATCGGGCGCTTTCGGGAGAGCCTACCCTTTTCCCTGACAGGAGCACAGGAACGGGCCATTGAAGAGATCGAGGCGGACCTCGCCAAGGCGGTCCCGATGCACCGGCTGTTGCAGGGCGACGTCGGTTCCGGCAAGACCCTTGTGGCGTTGTGGTGCCTTCTCACCGCCGTCGCGGGCAGCCATCAAGGGGCGCTCATGGCGCCGACCGAAGTGCTGGCCGAGCAACATTACATGACCCTCACCGCGATGCTTGCTGGGTTGGTGGTGCCCGACAGCGCTTCGCTGTGGGGTGAGAGGGGAGTCAGGGTCGAACTTCTCACAAACCGTACCACCGCGACAGAGCGGGTGAAGCTGCTCGCGGGCTTGGGCAACGGCGATGTCAACATCGTCGTGGGCACCCATGCCCTCCTCACCGAACCTGTACGCTTTGCCCAGCTCGGGATGGTCGTCATCGACGAACAGCACCGCTTCGGGGTGGAACAACGGGCGGCTTTGCGGGAAAAATCGGGAGGCCCGGTGCCCGACGTCCTCGTGATGACGGCTACCCCAATACCTCGCACGGCTGCCATGACCGTATATGGGGACCTGGACACGACCGTGCTCGACGAGCTACCGCCAGGTCGCACACCGGTAAAAACCGTTTGGGCCCGCGGCCCGATGGAGGTCGAGATGGCCTGGGCGACAGTGCGTGAGGAAATTGGCAAAGGCCACCAGGCATACGTGGTTTGCCCGCTCGTAGAGGAGTCAGAACGTGTTCAGGCCAAGTCCGCCAGCGAGGAACTGGCCCGACTTGCCGAGGGCCCGCTCGCCGGGTTACGTCTCGGCCTGCTCCACGGCCAGCTGCCGGCGCGAGAAAAGCAAGCAGTTATGGGCGAGTTCCGTTCGGGTGACTTGCAGGTGCTCGTGGCCACGACGGTTATCGAAGTGGGGGTGGACGTGCCCAACGCGACGGTGATGGTGGTCGAGGACGCCGAACACTTCGGCATCGCGCAATTGCACCAGCTGAGGGGGCGGGTCGGGCGTGGGGCCGCCGTTTCTTGGTGTTACCTGCTCGCCGAAGCACCGACGCCCGAAGGGGTGGAAAGGCTCGCGGCGTTGGAGCGGACCAACGATGGCTTCGCTCTGGCTGAGGTGGACCTGGACCTCCGAGGTGAGGGCACGATACTGGGGACTCGCCAAAAGGGCGTCAACGATTTGAAGCTGGCCTCGTTGAGGAGGCACCGCAGCTACGTGGCTTTGGCC